>JAABQR010000073.1 GCA_011391345.1 Methanobacteriota archaeon
GCCCAGCGGAAGGATGCGTGGTCGGGTAGACTGTCCAGAAATCGCCGGCCCCAACCCCGATGTCCCTCCTCACCGTGGGGAGGTCCGCGGTCGAGAACGACCACGAGTAGCTCCCGCAGTCAAGAGGCGACCCCGCCGCGTCCCTTGCGGAGCTACCTATCGTTACTGAGTAGTACGCGTCGTCTGGGAGGTTCTGAACGGGGTCGAACGTCATCGAGTATCCGGACCACGAGAATGTTCCCGGGACGGATGGGGCGATTGCGAACGAGGATTCGACGGAGGCCGTGTCCATAGCTCTGTTGAACGACGCGGTGATGCTGGCGGTGGTGGACGCGCTGTAGCCCACCGGAGACGCCGCGACCACGGTCGGAGGGGGGAGGTATGCTTCTTCCCTCGGATAGAACACATATACCGCAGCCCCGGCGATGACCAGTAGGACTATGACCGCGACAGCGGTCAATGCCCTCCTCGTCGATATGGTGAGCGCGCCGCACGCAGGACATCTCCTCGTCCCGGGTCTGAGCATCTTCTTGCAGCTGCCGCACTCAGAGTACCCTTCTGAAACGAGTTTGATCCTCTCCTGCTGCGTCTTCGTGCGTCTCTTGGCCATGGTCGACCTCAGGGAACCGCCGCCCTTCAGGGGGCAAGTGCCTTCTCGCCTTCGTTCGTGATAGAGTAAATCCGCCAGTTCCTCGTCCGTCTCGACTTTATGAGTCTCGCGGACTCGAGGACCTTGAGATGGTACGACAGTTTCGAGTCTGATACGTCTGCGATGACCTTGAGGACGCAAGGACAGAGATCCATATTGGACAGCGCCCACAATATCTTCAACCTAGTGTGGTCCGCCAGTGACTGGTGCAGCCCCGCGACTCTCTTCAACTTGGCTTCGGCAGGGATCCTGCGCATCAGTCCGCGGACCCCTCCGGCATCGTCGAGCGCAGATGCGACTGACGTGGGCATCGCCTGACCATTCAGGGCCTTGTCGCAGCACTGCACTTCAAATTTGTTTGAAACCACAAATCCTATATATTGACCATGCTATTTCAATTTTTGTGGAAATCCCTGAGGAGCAGAAACCGTGCCCGTTGACATCATAGTCGACCTCGTGGTCGCAGGCCTGAACGGGCTGGTCGAATACCTGTCAGCGCATGTCCTCCTATGTCTGGTTCCAGCGTTCTTCATTGCCGGCGCACTCTCCGCGCTGTTCAAGAAGGAGACTGTGACGAAGTACCTGGGGCCGGACACACCGAGATACATCTCCTATCCAGTGGCTTCCGCCGCGGGGCTCCTCATCGCCGTGTGTTCGTGCACGATTCTCCCGCTGTTCGCAGGGATATGGAAGAAGGGCGCGGGGCTAGGCCCCGCAGTCACTTTCCTTTTCACGGGACCCGCCGTGAACGTGCTCGCGATAATGTACACTGGGAGCCTCATCGGTTGGGACATAGCCGCGGCCCGTGGGATTCTATCCGTAGTCTTTGGAATCCTGATTGGTTTGACCATGGGGCTCATCTTCGAAAGGGCGAAGGGGCGCACCGCTGGGCGCGCACCGACGGTCACTCCTCCCCCGAAGACCGAGACTGGGCCCGCAGTCCCTGACCCGGCTCCGCAGAGCCGGACCGTCTTCGAGAGGGCCATCAACGGCCGGCTCACCATCCTGTTCATCCTCCTCATGGTGATTCTCATCGTCGGGGCATCACCCCTCTCCCTGGAGCTGAGGGTTCCAATCGTACTGTTCACGACCCTGCTCACGATAGTCTGGGCTCTCAAGGCCAACTCAAGAACTGAGAACGAGGACTGGGTGAGGGAGACTTATTTCTTCGTTAAGATGATACTCCCGTTGCTGCTCGTGGGGGTCTTCGTCGCGGGAGTGGCATCGGAGCTCATTCCAGAGGAGGTCGTGGGAGAGTACCTCGGCGACAACTCCGTGAGCGCGAACGCTATCGCGGTCGGGTTCGGGATATTCATGTACTTCCCCACTCTAGTCGAGGTGCCCGTGGCGCGCATGTTCCTAGACCTAGGCATGGCCAAGGGGCCGCTGCTCGCGTACTTGCTGGCCGACCCGGAGCTCTCGTTCCAGAGCGTCCTCGTGACCAGGAAGATCATGGGCAACAAGAAGGTCGCGGTCTACGTGTTGCTGGTAGCCGTGCTGTGCATAGTCGCAGGTCTGATGTTCGGTTTCGTCGTGGGAGGTGGATGAGCATGTCTCCAGGAGCCTGTTGCCCGGGGAAGAGTGACACGAAGCGGATAACTATCGGAGGCCATCAGATCGGCATCTCGTTCCTCGACCAGATAATCGAGAAGGCGATGGCGCATCCGGGCGCGCCCGAGGAAGAACTGAGGTCGATCCTGCTAAGGGAGGTCAAGATTTACAACTACGTCCCGTCCTCTGCTGAGGATGAGTATGCCGATGCCATCTGGGAAGAATTCGTGAAAGAACGCGCGAGGCGGAGCAGATGAGGGTGATTGGATGAAGATCGAAGTGTTCGGGACTGGATGCCCAAAGTGCAACATGCTTGAGGGCAACGTGAAGAAGGCGCTGAGCGAGCTGAACCTGAAGGCGGAAGTCGTGAAGATCACGAGCATCGACGAGATGGTCGAGCGAGGTCTGATGTCCACCCCGGCCTTGATGATAGACGGCGAGCTGGTCGTGGCCGGCAGAGTGCCCTCCGTCGGAGAGCTCCGCTCAATCATCCAGGC
>JAABQR010000074.1 GCA_011391345.1 Methanobacteriota archaeon
CATGGGATCCGCCGGATGTGCCTGGTGGTGATTCGCTGTGTTCACTGGACCTTTGGCACAGTAATCACAGCGTCCATAATAAACGTCACCTTGGAGCCGGGGCCCAGTTCCGAGATCGCCATGTCGACTGCCTCCTGAAGGCTGCCGACGGGTTCCATGTGGGCCTTCCTTGCAATCGCCGGGTCGAGCTTGGTGACCGCCATAATCCTGCCCTTCAGTCCGATCTCTGCCATCTTCGCGGCTTTATGGTACCCCAGCTTGTACGTGTGCGATATCTTCTCGAGCACGTCCTTGGGCGTGTTGGCGCTCGCGAGGAGGTTCAGGAAAGTGTCAGGGCCGACGCCCATCCTGCACGCGCTCACGAGTATTATGACCCCTCCGTCCCTGACGGCGTATTTCGCGTTATCGAGGGCTTTCTGCGACTGGTAGAGGTCGATGTCGTACGGGAACGCGGTGACCGCGACGACGACATCCGCTTTCCTCTTGAGCTTCACGACGAAGACCTTGTCCGCCTTCTTGACGGCCGTTCTGAACGACCTCTTGAGGTCCCCAGCGGATGCATGGCATATCCTGTGATGCTTGTCCAGCACGACCATCACGGAGAATATGCGTTTGTCCCTGAGGGCCTTGGCCATGTCCTCCATGTCCTCGTGCACCGGGTTGCCCTTGAGTCTGAGGGCCTGCGCCTCAATCATCAGGGCTAGTTTGTGGTTCTGTTCGATGGTCTCGTAGGCAGATACCCCGGGAAGGAACGATTTCCTGCCCCCAGTATAGCCCGCGAAGTAATGAGGCTCGACGCTGCTGATGACTATGATCCTGTCAGCATCCATGACCTTCCTGTTAAGAATCAGCCTCGTGCCGTTCCTGGAAGTGCCGATGTAGGTCATCTCACTGGTCTTCGAGTCGTGGACATGGATGCGGTCCTTCACCATGTCGTGGACCGGGCCGAATATGTATCTAAACTCCTCGTCCGTCGGGGCACGATGCATGCCCGTCGCGATGATGTAATTCACATCCTTCCCCTGGAGGTGAGGCATCATGGGTTCGAGGACTCTACCCGTCGGCGTGGGCCTCGTGGCGTCGTTGACTACGACGAGTATGTCTTTCGCCCCTTTGACGAACTCCTCCAGGGTCTGCGACCCCAACGGGTTCTTGAATGCGGCATCGAGCACGGCCTTCTCGTCCAACGGCGGCAGGTCCTTCGGGTGAATGATCTCCCCAACGTTCTCGTCGCGGAGCTCCACGCATTCCTTCCCATCACCGTACTGGACCTCAATTCGCATCAGGAATACCGGGCTGGAATAGGGATTCGTGTATTAGTACGTTAAGGTGTGTCACGGTATGGACCGCTCCGGACCCAGGCCGTCTCAGAAGGCTTAATTATGTTGTACGAATCTGTGGCGTTCATGAAGACCGTAGGCACCCTTGGCGAGCGTGGGGTCATACGCGTCATCGACGGCATCGTCAAGAGCGAGGCGACCGTTGGCATAGGTGACGACTGCGCCGCTATAGATCTCGGGGACAGGTATCTGCTAGTCACCACTGATATGATGGTCACCAAGACTCACATACCGAAGGGGATGGGCCCATACGACGTCGGCTGGGCGCTTGTCGCGGTCAATCTGAGCGATATTGCTGCCATGGGCGGGAAGCCCCTCGGCGTGGTCACCGCGATTGGAATCACCAAAGGTCACCCAATCGAGTTCCTTGAACAGATGGTCGACGGCATGAACGACTGCGCCATACGGTTCGGTACATCAATCGTCGGCGGAGATACGAAGGAGCACGAGGACTTGATCCTCTGCGGCACGGCAGTCGGGGAGGTCTCGAAGACGGGCATCCTTCTGAGGAAGGGCGCGAGGCCGGGCGACCTGATCGCCGTGACCGGCGCACTGGGGAAGGCCGGTTCGGGCTTCTACTCGCTCAAGCGCGGCCTAGGCCTCAAGGACGCCGAAGACAGGCTCAAGCGCCCATGGCCGAGAGTCAAGGAGGGCATGGTCTTGTCCGCATCAGGGGTCGTCACGTCGTGCATGGATATCTCAGATGGTTTGTCATCATCCATATTCGAGCTGTCCAGGAACTCTGGCATGACACACGAGATCGACTATGTAAAGATCCCGAAGGCGCCCGAAGTGGAAATGGCGTTCCACGACCTTGAGAGACAGAAGGACCTTGTCCTCAACTTCGGGGATGATTTCGAGCTGCTACTGACAATCAAGCGGGAGCATGAACAGGACCTGCCGGCGCTCGCCGAGAAGATGGGGTGCCCGCTCACCGTCATAGGAAAGGTAACCAGCGGCGAGGAGAACATCCTCGTCGACAACGGCAAGCGGGAAAAGCTGGAGAACCTTGGCTATGAGCACTTCAGGGCGCGGAAGTACTGAGGCGAGCTTCTACTCGCTGGAAGGCGGGAAGGTCAGATGCGGCCTCTGCCCACATTCATGCCTGATTCCAGAGGGCAAACGCGGGATTTGCGGCGTCCGAGAACATAGGGACGGGAAGCTGTATTCACTGATATACGGTCTGGCCTCCTCGATCCAGCCGGACCCCATCGAGAAGAAGCCGCTGTTCCACTTCCTGCCTGGGAGCACATCCATCTCCTTCGGGAGCGTGGGATGCAACTTCGCTTGCCAGCACTGTCAGAACTACTCGATATCCACGGCTGGACCGGAGG
>JAABQR010000075.1 GCA_011391345.1 Methanobacteriota archaeon
CCTCGGGGGTGTTATACAGATACACGGACGCGCGTGCGCACCCCTGGAGCTTCAGCGCGTGGAACAGCGGGTGGCAGCAGTGCATCCCCGAGCGCATCATGATGTTCTTCGAGTTGTCCAGGATCATCGCGACGTCGTGGGCCGAGAGGCCTTGGACGTTGAAGCTGAATATGCCGCCCCTCAGGTTCGGGTCGGGCGGGCCGATGAGACCGACGCCGTCGACGCCCCTGAGCGCACGCGTGATGCGAGAGTTGATGGCGACCTCGTGGGCCCTGACCTCGTCGAGGCCGATGGATGAGAGGTAGTCCAGCGCCGCCCCGGTCCCGATGATGCCAGAGTAGTTCTGCAGGCCCGTCTCGAACCGCTCGGGCGGCGGCAACAGGTTGTAGGAGTCGTAGGTCGTATCCACGACCCCGTGGCCCCCGCACATGATCGGGGGGATGTCGCCGACGGACCCGGACCGCGCGTAGAATAAACCGACGCCTGACGGCCCGAGCATCTTGTGGGCCGACGCGGCCATGAAGTCCACGCCCAGTCTGCCCACATCGATCTTCATGCTCGGCGCGGCCTGGGCCGCGTCCAGGAGCACCTTGGCGCCAAAGGAGTGCGCGATGTCCACAATCTCCTTCGCCGGGAGAGTGCACCCCGTCACGTTGGACGTGAGGCACATGGCGACGAGCTTCACCTTCTTCGACATCGTCTCCTCGAAGGCCGACAGGTCGAACGTGAGGTCCTTGGAGGACCTCACAACCCTGTGCTTCAGGGAGTAAGTGTCCCTGGCCCTGAGGACCGGCACGTGCACCGAGTTGTGCTCGTAGTCCGTCGTGACGACCTCGTCCCCCTTCTTCCAGGGAAGGCCCATGATGACCGTGTTGAGTCCCTCGGTCGTGTTCTTGACGAAGGCCATCTCGGACGGGTCCTCGGCCCCGAAGAACGAGGCGGACTTGGCCCTCACGTCATCGCACCTGAGAGAGACCTCGGTCGCGAGCTTGTGCACGCTCCTGCCGGCGCAGGCGGGGAAGGACACGTAGTACTCCGAGACCGCCTCGATGACCTGCCTCGGCCTGAGCGTCTGGCAGGCGCTGTCGAAGTATATTGGCGGCCTGCCGCCGATCTCCTTGCCCAGCACCGGGAAGTCCCGCCTGATTCGCCCGACGTCCATCTAGGTCGGAGTCGCATGCCCATCGACCGTATAAGTGCTTTCCATCATCGGCTGGCCTCACGGGCGACGCCTAGGCCATCACAGAGGCAAGTTTTAATGGTATAGCCCCTCATCACCCTCGCTTGTCATGACCGCCAGTCCGATGAAACGCATCTACTTCGACCACAGCGCCACATCGAGGGTGTTGCCTGAGGTGTTCGAGGCGATGGCGCCCTTCTACACCGAGCGGTTCGGGAACGCGTCGAGCCTCCACTCGTTCGGCAGGGAGGCGAAAGCGTCCATGGAACTCGCGAGGAAGCACCTCGCGGCCCTCATCAACGCCGAGCCGGGCGAGATAGTCTTCACGTCCGGCGGGACCGAGGCTGACAACCTAGCGGTGAAGGGCGTGGCCGCATACAAGGGCAGGTCCAAGGGACACATACTCACGACCTGCATCGAGCACCATGCGGTCCTGGAATCGTGCGCCTACCTGAAGCGCTTCGGGTTCGAGGTCACTGAACTCCCAGTGTCGAAGGACGGCATTATAGACCTCGGGGAGGCGGAGAAGGCCCTGCGGGAGGATACCGTGCTTGTGTCGGTCATGGCGGCCAACAACGAGATAGGCACTATCCAGCCCATACGACAGATAGGGGCCTTGGCCAGGTCCAGAGGCATACCGTTCCACACGGACGCCGTCCAGGCCATCGGCAAGATGGGCATAGACGTCAAGAGGGACAACATCGACCTCCTGGCGCTCTCGGGGCACAAGTTCCACGGCCCCAAGGGCATCGGGGCGCTCTACGTCCGCAAGGGCACGAGGATAGAACCCCAGATACACGGTGGGGGGCACGAGCGCGGGCTCAGGTCGTCCACGGAGAACGTCCCGGGGATAGTGGGCCTGGGCAAGGCTGCCGAGATCGCCAAGCGGGACTTCGCCAGCACCACCGAGTCCATGAAGGGGCTCAGGGACAGGATCATCCAGAGGGTCCCCGAGGTGGTCCCGAGGGCGTACCTGAACGGCCACATGACTCAGAGACTAGTCAACAACGTCAACTTTAGGTTCGACTTCATCGAGGGCGAGGCGCTCATGCTCCAGCTCGACATGAAGGGCATCGCTGTGTCAACGGGCTCGGCGTGCTCGACAGGCTCGCTCGAGCCGTCGCACGTGCTCATGGCCCTCGGGCTCAAGCACGAGCAGGCCCACGGGAACCTCCGCCTTACCTTGGGGAGGGAAAACACCTATGAGGAAGTAGACCGTTTCCTTGAAGTGCTGCCCGGAGTCGTTTCCAGGTTGAGGGAGATATCGCCCCTGAACGAGGCGACGGCGAAGGGCGCAAGAGAGGGTGGCAGCTGTGTACAGTGAGAAGGTCATGGACCACTTCGCCAACCCGAGGAACGTGGGCGAGATACCGGACGCGGACGGGATCGGCAAGGTGGGGAACCCGCAGTGCGGGGACGTCATGTGGCTCTACATCAAGGTCAAGGACGACATCATCACCGACATCAAGTTCAAGACATT
>JAABQR010000076.1 GCA_011391345.1 Methanobacteriota archaeon
GTACCCGCCCTTGTCGTTGATCTCGCGCCTCTTATGCTCGTCCTTCAGTATCTCCTTCGTCAGGAGCCTCCTGCCGACGATGCCGAGGACGACCTCGGGCTCGCCCTTGATCCTGATGACCTCGCCTGCCGGAGGCAGGCCAGGCCTCCTGCGCAAGGTGATGCCCCCTCTGTGTATCGCAGCGACGTCGCCCAGGCCGCATCCCGACTCTATCTCGGCTTTGTGCGCGGCCTCATATGCTTCCTGCCTCTCCTTGCCGAGCAGGATGGCAGCCGCCATGGCGGCCGACAGGGAGCCGGCGGCGCTCATTCCGAACCCCTGGCTGACGGGGAGCTCGAGCTCTGTGGTGACCTCGACCCTGTAGCCCTTCTCGCCGATGAGGTGCCTTATGGCGCGCTTGGTCACCTCGGCCTTGCTGCTTTTCCCGTTGATCGTGACCTTGATGGACTGCTTGGTCGCGGGCACCATGACGATCTCCGATGTCGCCCCCAGCGAGATACACATCCCCGCCCCTCTGGAGCCGGCCGACAGCAGGTCGTCGGCCATGCATATCTCGAAGAAGCCCGTCACATGGCCAGGGCTGAATGCCTTTGCCTTCATCACGATATCACAACACCCTGACAACGACGTCTATTACCCTGTCCGCGACCTGTGCCTTCGTGCCCTCGAAGTTGTGGAGGTCCCCGCCGCCCGCGACGACAACGACCTTCGTCCTGCCCCTGTGGACATCCTCGATCTTGTTCGCGACGACGAGTGAGCACTTGGATCGGTCGAGGAGGCGTTTGGCCTCCGATATGAGGGCGTCGTCATCCATCTTGGCCTGGGCCTTGAACCCCACGACTACCTTGGCCTTGATGCCGTCTATGAGCTTGGGATTCCGCTTGAGCACGACGGTGACGGAGTCCCGGTCCGAGGGCATCTTGCCATCCGTTTTGACCGGGGAATAGTCGGACACCGCTGCCGGGAAGAGGACCACATCGTGGTCCAGACCCTTCACGAGGGTCGCGAGTTCGTTGAAGGTCGAGTATCTGGTCGTCTTGAGGAAGCTGGGTATGTCGACATCGCATCTACCCATCCAGAGGTCCACCGACGCGCCCCTCTCGTAGGCGGCTCTGGCCATCTCGACCCCCGTCTCGCCCGAACTCCTGTTCGTGACGACCCTGATGTCGTCGATGGGCTCCTCGGTGGCGCCAGCGATGACGAGGACGCGCCTGCCTTGGAGGTCGTTCTTGCCGACGACCAGGATGGCGCACGAGACGATGTGGTCGGTGTCAGGCATCTTGGCCTTCGCCTCCTCCATCCTCGGCTCGATGACATGGACCCCTAGGGTCTTGAGCCGCTCGATGTTGTCCTTGACCGCCTTGTGTTCGATCATCGTGCCGTGCATCGCGGGCACGATTATGACTGGAATACCTGTCCCCAGCGCAGTCGTGGCGAAGGTCGTGACGGGCGTATCGTCTATGCCGCACGCGACCTTGGAGATCGTGTTCGCCGTTGCGGGCGCGATCAGAAGCAGGTCCGCCTTGTCAGGGACATCCCCACAGAACGAGACATGCTGCACACGCCCGTCGATCTCGGTCGTCACCGGCCTTCCGGAAGCGAACTCGAGGGCGTAGGGATGTACGATGGTCTGCGCGTCCTTGGACATCACGACATGGACTTCCGCGCCGTGCCTGATGAGCTCCCGGCACAACTTCACGCACTCGACGGCAGCTATGCTGCCCGTGACTCCGAGGACGACCTTGCGTCCCTTGAGCTTGTCGCTCTTCGTTCCCCTTATGTGGTCCGCTGGGTGCATCGCATCACTTCCGAGCCTGCGCACGGTATTAAAGGTTCCTCTCCTTAACGGCGGCTAGTACCTGTTCGACCACCTGTCTCACTGGCTGGGTGGCGTCGAGCCGGACTATCCCCTTGTCCGAGGCTGCGAGCCTCTCATAGTTCTGGGCGACCTCCGTCAGGATGTCGAGCCTCTCGAACCGCGACCTCTCCGCCCTGTCGGATATCCGTTCGGGCATCCTCTTGGGAGGGAGCACTAGCAGGAACGTCACGTCAGGCTTGAGGGATATGCGCGTGTTGGCGTCCAGGAGCCACGCGAAGTTGTCCCCCAGTCCCTTGCGCCTGAGCGAGACTGTCTGGTATGCCACGGTCGAGTGGTAGTACCTGTCGCAGACCACGAGCTTGCCGCGCTTGACCATCTCGGCCATCTCGAGGGTGTGCTGCGCCCTATCGGCCATGAACAGGAGGGCGTCGGTGTACGGGCTGATCTCATTCCCGTCCCCCTCCTTGACCGCCCTGCCTATCCATGAGTCGGTCGGCTCGCGCGTGAGCACCGCCCTGTCTCCGAGCCTTCCGGCCACGGCCTTGGCGACCGTGGACTTGCCGCAGCCGTCTATGCCTTCGAGTACGACCAGGCCTGCCATTGTGAACGCCCTTCAATCGTCAGCGGGGGTATATAAGGTTCGTAGCAGGGGCCCCGGAGACAGGGGCTCCCGTGCCCTTACCCTCGCATGCGTCCGCTCGCGCCCTTCCGATGCGCACAACTGTCCAAGAAAGCACATCGGTGGACATTCCCGATAGGTTATAAGTACGCATTCGACCATTAGACACCTATCAGGTGGCAGCTCTGGCAATCGGGTATGTGCTGATAACGACTGCAAC
>JAABQR010000077.1 GCA_011391345.1 Methanobacteriota archaeon
GCTCGACGAGGCCGTCATCGCGACTGGCAGGGACAGCGCCTGGGTCCTGCGCAGGTACGAGAAGATGCTCTCGGAGGAGCTCAACGTCAAGAGGGGCGAGTGCGTCGAGTCGAGGGAGAGCATGGTGGAGTTCGTGGTCTCCCCCAACCTGAGGACCCTCGGGCCGAGGTATAAGGAATCCGCATCCGAGGTCTCTCGCATGCTGGAGCAGATGGACGGGAACGAGCTCGTGACACATCTCAGGGCGAAAGGCAGGGTCAGGCTCGGGGGATTCGACCTTTACGAGGGGGACGTGGTCGTATCGGAGAGGCAGAAGAGCGGGTTCGCCCACGCCAATGCGGGGGAGATGCACGTCTACATATCGCTGGGGGTCGACAAGAAGCTCCGGATCGAGGGGCTGGCCAGGGAGGTCGTCCGGCGCGTGCAACACATGCGCAAGGAGCAAGGGCTGCGGTTCGAGGACGAGGTCGCGGTGGAGTACAGCGCCCATCGGGACATCGAGGAGGCGATAACCTCGTACAGGTCCCACATATCCCACGAGACCCACGCCCGCTCGGTCGATAGGAACCCCTCCATCGAGGGCGCGAGGAAATGGACCGTGGACAGGATGCCATTGGAGCTGCTGGTCAAGAGGGCCGAACGCTGACCTTGCGCTTCTTCGACGGCAGGACTTTCTCCATGACGTACGCGTGCCTGCCAGCACCGTAGTAGTCCCTTATGATCGCCCTCAAGGAGTAGCCGTGCTTGAGGTAGAGCGCTATCGCAGGTTCGTTGGCGACATCGACCTCCAGCCCGAATGTCCTGGCGCCCCTCTTCTCGAAAGATCCCTCGGCTTCGCGCAGCAGGAGCGTGGCGACGCCTTCCCTCCTGCGCTGTCCGAGGACGGCCATCGAGGCGACCCTGCCCTCGGCGCGGCTGTCGGAGCACAGGCACAGGGCCGCACCCAGGACCTCCTTCTTCTCCTCGGCCACGAGCGCGAACGCGTCTTCCCTCATGAGGAACGCCATCAGGGTGTTCTCTGAGAACTTCTCAACTCCGAAGCACTCCTCCTCGAGCCGCACCAGACTTGGGAGGTCCCGCGGACCGGCCTTCCTGACCTTCACGAACGGACGGTACGAACCAGCTGCGATAAGTCCGTTGCGCCGGCGTCCGAAGGGCTTATATTCGGATTGGGGCTTCAGCATCTGGATGGTCGCGATAAGGGACGCCCTCTCGAAGGACATGGTCGGCAAGACCGTGCAGGTGAGGGGTTGGATATACCGGACCCGGAGCAGCGGGGGCATAGTGTTCGCCGTGCTCAGGGATTCGACAGGCATTGTCCAGGTCACTGTGAAGAAGGGCGTCGCGCCCGAGCCCGATTTCATCGCCGCCACGAACACGGGCATCGAGTCCTCGGTCATCATCGAGGGGACGGTGGCGGAGGACAAGCGCGCCCCTGGAGGGTACGAGGTCAGGGCGTCCAAGTTCACACTCGTTGGCCCGGCGGAACCGTTCCCGATCACGGAGTACCAGAGCACGGAGTTGCTCCTCGACCTGCGCCACCTCTGGATACGGTCCAGGGAGCAGACCGCGGCCATGCGTATCAAGGACTCCCTCCTGATGGGCGCGAGGGAGTGGTTCCATAAGAACGACTATGTCGAGGTCAACCCCCCCATCATCACAGGCGTCGCCGCGGAGGACAGCACTCAGCTCTTCCAGATCAAGTACTTCGACAGGATGGCCTATCTGTCCCAGAGCGCTCAGTTCTACCTGGAATCGCTCATATACTCGTGCGACAAGGTGTTCTCCCTAACCCCCTCGTTCAGGGCCGAGAAGTCGAGGACGCCGAGGCACCTGGCGGAGTTCTGGCACCTCGAGATGGAGGCTGCCTGGGTCGACAACGACGAGAACATGAAGGTCCAGGAGGAGCTCGTGACCGCGATGCTGCACAGGGCCGCGGACGATTGCAGGCCCGAGCTCGAGCTGTTCAAGCGGGACCCAGCAGACCTGAGGCGTGTCGTCCCGCCGTTCGACAGGATCCCGTACGGCGAGGCCATCGAGAGGCTCCAGGCGAAAGGCCTCGATGTCAGCTGGGGCTCGGACTTCGGGGCGGTCGAGGAGCGCGAGCTCACCAAGGACAGCGGCTTGCCCATGTTCATCATGAACTATCCGAAGGAGCTGAAGCCATTCTACATGAAGGAGAACTCGGACGATCCCAGGACATACAAGAACACCGACCTCCTGGCGCCTGAGGGCTTCGGCGAGATCATAGGTGGCAGCGAGAGGGAGACGGACAACGCCCTCCTGATCGAGCGGCTGAAGGACAAGGGCGAGAGCCTGGACAAATACTCGTGGTACCTCGACCTGAGGAGGTACGGTTCGGTCCCGCACTCAGGCTTCGGCCTGGGTGTCGAGAGGTTCTTGACCTGGGTCTGCAAGATGGACCACATAAGGGACGCGATACCGTACCCGAGGACCGTGTCCAGGGTGTTCCCCTAGCCTTTCGCCATGCGGGAGCAGTACTCGGCGTATATGTCGGCCGCCTTCGCGACGTCCGCGACGCGTATCTTCTCATCCGGTATGTGGCATCCGGCGGACTCGCCGGGGCCGCACACCATCAGCTTCTTGTTGACCCCCTTGAACATGACCATCTCAGTCGCGTAGGGTACCGATAGT
>JAABQR010000078.1 GCA_011391345.1 Methanobacteriota archaeon
GCTTCCTCATCATGGCCAGCAGGCCGCCCAGTACGCCGAGGACTCCGCACGAGTAGATGAGCATGGCCAGCGCGACGCTCTCGGGCGCCATGTCGCCCATCGTCGAGATGATGATGGTCGTGAGCACGATCGAGAACACGCCCGCGATCGTCGTGAGGACGCCACCGACGACCAGGTAGTCCTTCGTTGCGTCCTTCGCCGGCGTCCTGTAGTCGTGTCCGCAGTATTGACACACGTTCACGTCCCAGGACATCGCCCTCCCGCAGCCCACGCAGAACCTGTTCCTAGCCTCGCCAGGCGAGACCACTGGAAGGATGACTGCCTTGCCGCACGTCCCGCAGAACTTCATTCCCTCGGGGTTGTCCGCCCCGCAGATAGCGCACTTCATACCCATTCCTCTGAGAAGAAGGAGCGACCCCTGGGAACATCAACCCTTCGGCCTGTCAGCCCAGCTGCTTGCCGACGATCTCGTCCAAGGCCACTAGGAACTCCTCCCGCCTGTCCTCGGGTATCGTGGCCCCTGACGCGACCGAGTGGCCTCCGCCCGTGCCACCGACCTTCTCGGCGGCCCTCTTCAGACCCGATGAGAGGTCCAGGCTCTTCGACACGAGGTACTTCGTCCCCCTGCTGGAGACCTTGATCTTCCCATCGACCGTGGACAGCGCGAGCGTCGGCTTGCCCTGGTCCAGGATGTATTGCATCGCGAGGCCGCACTGGGCCCCCGCGAGCGACGGGTCCGGGGCGTCGAAGTACTGTATGTGGTCCTTCTGCTCGGCGCCGTCCTCCTCTATCTCGAGGAGCCTCTTCAGGATCTTGGACGTGTACTGCCGCCTCAGGCCGTTCGCCTGCTCGAGCGCCTCCTTGTCCCCCATGCTCAGGGCGACCCCGAGGCCCTCGTGGTCCATCCTGCCGCAGGCGTTCAAGAGGTCCGCGAGGTCGGACGCGCTCAGAGCCATGGAGGGTATCCAGTGCACATCCGACACGAGCTCCTCGACCGTCTCCGGCCTGCATCCCTGGCCCATGAGCCGTAGCGAGAGCATCGATGTGAGCTTCCTCCGGTAGACCTCGTCCAGGGAGCCCATGGGCGACTTCGGGTTGATCTTGACGGACTCCAGGAACGCGGTCACGTTCTCCTCTCTGCCGGACAATCCGACGAAGTAAGGGTCCACAGAGTTAGATATTGTGTCCAGGACCGTCGTGCCCGTGAGGTTCAGCCCGCGCTGGACGGTGACATGCTTCCTCTCGACCGCCAGCTCGAGTATCTGCTGGTTCAGGCCCTTCATGCCGCCCATGTGCTGCCTGTCCCCTATGATGCCCGCGAGGGCTATCGGGGACAGGTCCCAGTTGGCCTCGTCCATGACGACGGACAACAGGAGGCTCAGGGACGCGCCGCAAGCCTCGACCATGCCGTCCATGCCGTGGAAGTGCGGGTTCACCTGTATGACCTTCTTCGACTTCCTGATGGGCTTGTGGTGGTCCAGGGCGACGACCTTCGCGTCCAGGGACTCGAGCCCGTCTATCTGGCCGGAGCCCATGTCCAGGAAGATGATGTTCGCGTTGCCCTCCTTGGCGATGCGCTCGACCGCGCCAGAGTCCAAGCCCTTGACCATGGACAGGTGGAACTGCTTCCCCATGCGCCTGAGCGCCCCCGCCATGACGGACGCTGCCGCGAGCCCGTCGGCATCGTAGTGTGAGATGACCCTGACGTACTCCGCCTTGTCGACCATCTTGGCCGCGTGCTTGACCGCGTCCGAGAAATCAGCCGGGAGTGCGATGCTCCCGTTCATGGAAGCCTCACTCGACTTCGAGCGCGGCGTTCGCCATGGAGTAGAACCATGTCTCAGGTATCAGACCCTCGCGCTTGTAATACTTCGTGAGCCTGCGTATCTTCGACTCGATCAAGTGCATGCCCCGCGTGCTGTGCAGGTCCTTCTTGTTCATCTGGACATGCTTGTTGACCTCGACCGCGCGCTTCATGAGGTTGGACAGGTCGTCCGGGAGCGCGGGCTTGATGCCCTTCTCCTCGAGTATCTCCTTCATGCTCTTGCCCGTCGCAAGCCTCACGTTCGGTATGGCATGCTGGTCCCTGAGAATGAGGCCTATCGTGGCCATGTTCTTGCCCTCGCCCGCCAGCTTGGCAGCCAGGTCCTTGATCTCCTCTGGGGACTGCTGGACCCAGTCCGGGTTCTTGTCCGTCAGGGGGCGCTTGGAGCCCGATCTGCCCTTCTTACTCGAATGCATCCTTGACATTGTGCTCTATCTCCGATGTAACTGGTTTGACCTGTGGCGAGGCAGGCCAACTATATTCTTCCCTCATTTAAAGGTTTCGACAATGGCGCGGGCCTTGGACAGCATCTCACGGTACTCCACCAGGGGGAACGAAAGGTCCTCCGGGAGCTCCTTGAACATGCGGGCCTCGATGATCGCATCCGGGTGAGCGGGCCCGCAGCACCGCGAGTGAGCGCGTCCCACTACGACCTTGCCGCCCTCGACATCGATGGCCCCGACGGGCTCGAGGGCCATGCCCGTCTCCTCCGAGAACTCCCTCACCGCGGCCTGCTCGAACGTCTCTCCAGGCTCGAGCCGCCCGCCAGGCATCTCCCACGCGCGCCCGCGATGGCGGACCATGACGAAGGAGTCGCCCTGGAAC
>JAABQR010000090.1 GCA_011391345.1 Methanobacteriota archaeon
GCGGCTCTTCCCGGACGTGTCGCCCAAGGTGGCTATCACGGGCCCGACCACGCTCGGCATGACCTGCGCGTCAAGGAGGGTCGAGTCGCACTACAAGGGGCTATCCGACTTCAGCCTCTACGAGGACATCGCCGCCGCGCTCGCGCCGATCGCGAAGGCCCTCGCCGACAGGGGGGCGTATGTGCAGATCGACGAGCCGTTCCTGTCGCAGGGGTTCAAGGACCTCCCCGCGAGGGTCGCCCTGCTCGACGAGGTCGCGCGCGGGCTCCCGCGCGATCGCACGAGCGTGCACGTATGCGGGTTCATAGGCAGGTTCGGCGTCGTCGGACACCTGCTGCGTCTCCAGAGCGTCTCCACGCTGTCCTTCGCCTTCTCCGGGAGGCTCGAAGAACCCAACATCTCACACATCGACCGCGCCCCGTTCGAGGAGCATGGGAAGAAGCTCGGGGCGGGGTGCATATCCGTCACGCCGATGTCGGAGTCGGAGGTCCACACACCGGACCAGGTCCGGTCCAAGCTGGGGGACATATGCGGGCGCGTTGGCAGGGAGAATGTGGCCTACGCTCACCCGGACTGTGGTTTGAGGGCAACCAAGAAGGAACTGGTCCCTATCATCCTGAAGAACATGCGCGCCGGGACCGTCCTGTTCGGATGAGCCTGGCAAGAGGCAGATGCCAGTGAGTAAGTGTCTGTTGGGTGAGGAAGCCGCCCGAAGGAACGTCAACTACCTCGCAAGTCTGGACTTCATAATCAGCCTCGGGTTTGGCCTCATCCTGCCGCTCTTCCCCGTGTACATCGACCTGCTCGGAGGAGGAGGTCTCGAGGTCGGCATCCTGTTCTCGTCGTTCGTGTTCACGAGGGCGCTGCTCGCCACCCCGTTCGGGAACCTCTCGGATAGGCTGGGGAGGAAGAACATCATACTCGCGGGCAGCATCCTGTATGCCGTCCTTGCGATACTGTTCACCGTCCCTGACACTTGGTTCGGCCTCATATTCGTGCGGGCGTTCCAGGGCGTCGCGAGCGCCATGGTATGGCCCGTGAGCGAGGCGCTCGTCATAGACTCGACCCCGGAGAACAAGCGGGGCGCGTCCATGGGCAAGATCGTCATGGCCTCCAACCTCGGGTTCGTGATAGGCCCGTTCGTGGGGGGCGCGCTGTTCATGTTCGCGAGCCAGACCCTCGGCTACTCGGACCAGGACAGCTACAAGTTCCCGTTCTACTTCACCGCGGCCCTCGCGCTCGCGGGCTCGGTGATGACTTGGCTCTACGTGACGGACGCGAAGCATCCCGAGAAGATCCGGACCCGTCTCTCCCTCAGGGAGCTCCTGAACCCTTCAGGGGTCGAACCGGAACGCCTCAGGTACCTGAAGATACTGTACCTCAACGCGTCCATCGAGGGGTTCTCCTTCGCGAGCATCGGCCCGCTGATGGTCCTGTTCCTCATGTTCAGGTTCGATCTCGACGCCGGCACGATATCGATACTCATCGGGATATCCATGGGCCTGGGGGCGCTCATCGCCTTCCCCTCGGGCCGTTATGCGGACAGGGTGGGCAAGAAACTGATGTTCGTCGTCGGCGGATACGTGGCCTTCGTCGCGATCATATTCATCCCGTTCAGCTACACGCTCCCCGTGGTCATCGTCCTGTTGGCCGCCAGAAGCATGGCCTTCCAGGTGTCATCGCCCGCCCTGAGGGCGCTCCAGGCTGACATAGTGCCAGAGAATCTCCGGGGACGGCTCATAGGCTTGCTCGAGTCGATGACCAACATGGGCTCGGTCGTGGGGGCACCGCTCGGCGGCTTCCTATGGGACTGCTTCCAGGGCCGCGACTTCGGCCTGCCCTATCCCCTTGACGGCACGATGGTCCCGTTCCTGCTCTCGGGGGTCATGGGCATCGCGACGGTCATGATGGTCCATCTCACCGTCAAGGAGCGGACCAAGACGAAGACCGCCCCCTGACGGGGCCCTACCTGCTTCCGCGCGACTGCATGTGATAACTGCTTTTAAATAACGGTTTCTCGGATTCTTCGACCCATGGGTGGAACTCTAACTGTCTCGGAACGGATTCTCTATCATCTGAGCAACTACGTGAAGTACGATGACAAGTTCGAGGTCCCGTTCGACGTGACCCAGGACGGCATCTCGCAGGCCATCTCGATATCTCGCGCTCACGCCGCGATCGAGCTCAAGAAGCTCAAGTCGGCAGGGACCATCGAGGAGCGCCTGTCACATGTGAAGAAGGGCAAGTCCAGACGCAAGGCCTACTCCCTGACCGCGCCTGGCAAGATCATGGCCGCGACCGTGGTGCAGTACGTGAAGGACAACGACATCGACCCCATGGTCGACCCGTCCAAGGTCATGCCCATGACCAACATCGTCTCCAGGACACGCTCATCCAGGAAGTCGTCGCCTATGCCCGCCACGAAGGATTTCTTCGGCAGGGAGAAGGAGCTGACGACTCTCAGGAAGGCACTCGACGCCCCGTCCGTCAAGATACTGTCCATCAAGGGCATCGCGGGCATCGGCAAGACCTCGGTCGCGTCCAGACTCGCGTCGGGGCTCACAGATCAGAGGGTCTTCTGGTACGCGGTGAAGCCCTGGGATGTCCCCAGGACCGTGGCGGAGTCCCTCGCACAGTTCTTCCTGGACAACGGCTGCAGGAAGATGTACTCATACCTCTCCTCGGGGCGCGCGGAACTGGGCGAGCTCAGCGTCCTGTTGAAGGAGGAGCTCTCGGAGAACGGCTACACGTTCGTATTCGACGATGCGGACTGCGCCGAGGGGCTCCAGGACTTCCTGCACATGTTCAAGCACAGCAGCGGACCTGCGAAGGTCATCGTCACGTCCGAGAACGTGCCCAGATTCTACGACAGGTCCGATGTCGTCGCCAAGAACGAGGTCTTCGAGCTGGAGCTCGGGGGGTTGGACAAGCGGTCCGCCCTCAAGATGCTCGAGTCGAGGGGCATCAGGGGCGAGTCCGCGGAGAAGCTGGTCGTGATGACCAAGGGGCACCCGCTGTCGCTCGAGATGATCACTGTCTCAGGGCTGTCCGAGGCGCGGACCCAGGTCACGAGGTTCCTCGAGGACAAGTTCTACACGGGCCTGTCGGAGTCTGAGAAGTCCCTGCTCCAGCTCGCGTCGGTGTTCAACAAACCCTTCCCGACGGATGCGATACCGAAGGACCTCAGGGATGCGAGGAAGGGGTCCATGCTGAGGGAGGTCGCCAGGGGAAGGTTCGAGATCCACGCATCGCTCAGGGAGTTCGTGTACGAGTCCATGGGTGCAGAGGAGAGGACGAGGTGGCACAGCGCGGCCGCGGACCACTACCTGCGCCAGGGGGACCTCCAGGAGAGGCTCCATCACCTTATCCTGTCCAAAAGGGGCCTCGAGGCCGAGATGCTGATGGCCCGGTCCCCCGACGACCTGCTTGGTCAAGGCAACATCCAGCGGCTCTGGGCCGCGATATCGTCCTTCGAGCCATCGAAGCCGAGGTACCGCATCTCCGCGCTCATGCTCAAGGCCAGGGCGGCCAACGCGGTGGGCGAGTTCGACAAAGCATGGGCCATCCTCGGGGCGGTCGCCCAGGAGGGCGAGCCTCACACGCAGGTCGATGCGCTCGTGGAGATGGGCAACATCAAGAGCAAGAAGGGCGAGCTCGAGGAGTCGCTGAAGATGTTCCAGGATGCGCTCAGGATGTCGAAGGAATCGCCCCGGGCGCGTGCGAAGGCCCTCATAGGGCTCGGCGTCGTCGAGAGCAAACTCGGCAACGCCAGCAAGGCGCAGGAGCTGTTCGAGCGGAGCGCCAGGGACTCGATGGCTGTCATGGACCAGAAGGGCATGCTCCTGGCGCACTTGGAGCTGGGCAACCTGTTCATCGCCCAGGGCAGATACGAGCAGGCCACGGACCACTTCTCGAAGTGCGCGGCCGGGTTCGGCCCCGTCGAGCTCACGAACGTGTATGTCAACATGGGCATCGCGTGCGCTCACATGGACAAGGCAGACGAGGCGAGGCTGCACCTGGAGAACGCCGTGAGGCTCGCGGCGGAGACGGGTCAGCCGAGGTCGAGGGCGTACGCCCTCACATCGCTCTCCGAGCTGTTCATGGATGCCGGCGACCTGGAGGCTGCGAAGGAGCACTGCTTCCGCGCCCTGGACGTCTTCACCGAGATGGGGGACGGCCGTGGCATGTCGGAGGCGTATGCGAACCTGGGCATGGCCGAGCGGAAGGCAGGGAACCTGCAGGCGAGCGAGGAGTACTACATCGAGAGCCTGAAGGCGTTGGATGGGGTGGACGCCCCCGAGTGCCTGGGCACCCGCAGGATGGAGTACGGCGCGATGCTCGCCGAGAAGGGCGACAGAGCCAAGGCCGAGAAGATGCTCAAGGAGTCAAAGAAGGTCCTCGACAAGGCCGGTGCCAGGGACATGTCCGCGAAGGTGGGTGCCGTGCTGAAAGCGCTTCGATAGCATTCGTCTGACGGCCACTTCTGACCGGAGGGTTCAAAGACACTACCGTTCCTCCACTGAGCTTGACATGACCGAGGCGGTGGGCCAAGCCGACGAGAAGCGGCTGATGCACAGGTTCTTCGTCATCTGGGGCGCGCAGGCCTGCTCCCTCATCGGAAGCGCCCTCGTGCAGTTCGCGCTCGTGTGGTGGTTGACGATCGAGACGGGGTCCGCGACCGTGCTGGCCTTCGCCATGATGATGGCGATGATCCCGCAGATACTCCTGGGGCCGTTCGCGGGTGCGCTCGTGGACAGGTGGAACAGGCGCCATGTGATGATCTGGGCCGATATGTCCATCGCATTGGTGACGGTCGTGTTGATCGTCCTGTTCGCCACCGACCTAGTGCAGGTCTGGCAGATCTATCTGGTGCTACTCGTCCGCTCCGCAGGGGGCGCCTTCCACTGGCCAGCGATGTCGGCGTCCACGACGCTGATGGTCCCGAAGAAGCACCTCGCCCGCGTGGGCGGTCTCAACCAGGCCATCTCAGGGGCCGTGAGCATCGCGGCCCCCGCCCTGGGCGCCGTCCTCCTGCTGGCCCTCCCGATGTGGGGGATCCTGTCCGTCGACGTCATCACCGCGGCGGTCGCCATCGCCCCGCTCCTCTTCATCAAGATACCCCAGCCCGTGCGGTCACGGGACGACCAGGGGAAGGTGCCGACCGTGCTCGGTGACATGCGGGACGGGTTCAGGTTCCTCAGATCATGGAGGGGCGCGTTCATCCTTATACTGATGATCATGGTGATCAACCTCCTGTTCACGCCCGCGGTCACCCTGATGCCGATCCTTGTCACGTCGTACTTCGGGAAGGGGCTGGTGGAGTTCGCGACGATGGAGATGGCCATCGGCCTGTCGTTCGTGCTAGGGGGTGTGATCCTCGGAATATGGGGAGGGTTCAAGAGCAAGGTCGTGACGATGCTCGTGACCGGCATGCTCGCGGGGATCGGGACGGCTGTCGTCGGTTTCGCTCCTGAGACCGCCTTCTATGTCGCGGTCGGAGGGATGTTCTTCGCGGGGTTCATGATCGCCATGGTCAACGGTTCCGCGTCTGCGCTGATGCAGGCGACCATCCCTCCTGACAAGCAGGGGCGCGTCTTCGGACTGATAGGCAGCCTGGTAGTCGCAATGACCCCGATCGGCCTCGCTTTCGCGGGGCCCGTGGCCGACCTGGTCGGGGTCCAGGTGTGGTTCATCGTCGCCGGCGTCGGCCTGTTCGTCATAAAGGCCAGCGGCTTCTTCATGAAGTCAGTGATGACAATAGAGGACTTCGCGACCCAGCAAGTGGCCGTCGAGGAGAAATGATCCTGTCCCCGGACCCGGGTCAGAGCTGAGGCGCCTTCTTCAACCAGTCCATATCGGACACGTAGATGTCCCTGATGTCGTCGAGGCCCCACAGCAGCATCCCGAGCCTCTCGAGGCCAAGGCCCCATGCGAGCACGGGCTCTTTGACGCCCAAAGGCTCGGTCACCTCCGGCCTGAATATGCCGGCCCCGCCCAGCTCCATCCACTGCCCCTTCCAGAGTATGTCCACCTCGAGCGAAGGCTCAGTGTAGGGGAAGTAGCCGGGCCTGATTCTGATATCCTCGGAGCCCATGCGCCTATAGAACTCCTTCAGGAGGCCGCAGAGCATGTCGAAGTCCGCGCCTTCCTCGCACACGATCCCCTCGATCTGGGTGAACTCCGGCAGGTGCGTCGAGTCCATCGCCTCGTTCCTGAATATCCTCCCGATGGAGAACACCTTGAAGGGGAGCCCAGGGTCTTTGTGTATGTGCCGGACCGTGTTCACGGTCGTGTGTGTCCTCAGCAGGGCCTTCTGCGCCTCCTCAAGGCTCCAATCGTACCGCCAGCCCAGGGACCCGGTCTTCCAACCGTTCTCGTGGACCTGTCTTACGATGTCCACGAACTCCTTGTCCCCGGACAGGTCAATCGTGGATGGGTTGTCCAGGTAGAACGTGTCATGCAGCTCCCTCGCGGGATGGTCCTGGGCCGTGAAGAGTGCGTCCATGTTCCAGAAGGCGCTCTCGACATACTGCCCCCTGATCTCGGTGAAACCCATGGTCAGGAACGCGTCCCTGACCTTCTCGATCAGGATCGTCATCGGGTGCTTCTTGCCCCCGGTGGATGTGGGCGCGAACGCCTTGACATCGTACCTGCGCAGTTCGACATCCTTCCATCTGCCGGACTGTATCAGCTCGGGCGAGAGCTGCGCGACCTCCTCCCTGACCTCGAGCGGGAGCGCGGCCACCTCCTTCCCCTTCTCGGTGAGTTCGACGATCCGGGCGACGACATGCTTCTCGTTGAGGAAGTCCTTCCTCTGCCTCAGGGATTCAAGGACCTCCTTCTTCGCGTCCTTCTCATGGACCTCTCCCTGCGCGAGCCGTTCGATCAGCAACTCGTCCTCGCCTTTTGAACCGAGCGCATGGCGGCCCTTGTCATTGATGGTGATGACCGTGTTGTTGCCCTGCTTGGAGATGTCGCCCCAGCCCTTCCTCTTGATCCAGCCCAGGGCGATCTGGATGTCCTCGTTGCTGACCTTGCCGGTTGCTTTCAGGTCCGCAAGTGAGCCACTGCCTCCAAGGTCGGTGACGAGCACCTGAGCCGCTGTCCTTTCAGCGAGCTGCCGCAACGCGGCCTCCTTGCGTTTGAGCGTGTAGGTCTTGGTGATGCTCTCATGTATCGTGACGAGGCCTTTGGCCTGCAGCCACGAGGCGGCGTTCATGACCTCCACGAGCTTGTCGAAGCCCCCCTTCTCCTGTATGGCTTCCGGAGAGGCGCTTCTGAGGACGTCGAGGGCCTTCAGCACCTTCTTCTCGAGGTGGCTGAGTTGCCCGACCAACTCGTCATGCGTCATGTCCTGGGTTCATCGGACATAGGTCTTATCTAGTTTTCTTGCCCGCGACCTGTCGCCCGCAGTATACCCCGCCGATCTCGGCATCGAACGGTTTGACGTCCCATACAGGGCTTCCATCGTATGCGTCGAGGCCCTGCACGGTGACCGTCCGCCCCCTGACCCCAATCAGTCTCACCTTGGTCAGGCCGAGCTTGTTCGGCCTCTTCGGGGAGCGCGTGGCGAAGACCCCCACCAGCGGCCTGGAAGGATCGTGCATCGGATGCACCGCTGGCTTCCAGCCCCTCTTCTTGTGGAAGCCGAATATGACCCAGATGTGCCTGAACCTGTCCAGCTCGAACAGGCCGGGGACGTACTCAGGCTTGAAAACGAGCCTCGAGACGACCAGGTCCCAGTCATCGATGTCGCCCGTCACTCCGTTCCTGACGACGGCTATCGGCCTGAGCCTCATCTCTATCCCATGACAGAATGGCGTGCAGGATAAATCATGCTTCCTCAGTCACGGATGAAGAATTCCTGCACGACGTCCTTCGCCTTCTCCCTGCGCCTCTGGTGCTCCTCGAGGAACTTCCAGACCTTCTCGAAGAGGATCGTCTTGCACTCGCCGCACATGATCCCGCCCGACCTGCAGTCCGCCTGGAGTTTAGCCAGCTTCGCATCGTCGGGCTCGAAGAAATACGCCTGATACTGGAACACCGAGCAGATGTCCGGGTTCCCGCCAAGCTTCCTCTGCTCCTCGACCGACACGCGTCCACCGGTGAACGCGTTCATGACCTTCTTCTTCACGGTCTTCTTGTCATCAGTGGTGAAGATCGTAGTGTCGGCCTTGGTTGAGGTTGACATCTTCTCCGCGCCCGCAAGGGACGGCATCAGCTTCGCGTGTACGAGCGCGGGTTTGTAATAGCCTAGTCCCTCGGCGACGTCCCTCGTAATCCTGAAGTGCGGGTCTTGGTCTATGCCACACGGGATGAGGCAAGGGACCTTCCTCCCCTTCTCCATCGACTCGAGGAAGCACGGGACCGTCTGGATGCTCGTGAAGAATATGCTCCCGATGTTGTTCGAGTTGTCGAACCCGAACACGGCCTTGATGGTGGAGAAGTTGATCTTCTTAGCCGCCCTGATGGCGAGAGGGTACATCGTCTTGATGTATTCCGTGTCGAGGAATATCTTCGTGAGTTTCTGGTCGAAGCCCAGGGCGATGATGTCCAGAGCGTTCTCATACCCCCACTTCTTGGTATCCTCGAGCGTGAGGTGGTCGTAGAACATGAACTTCTCATCGTCCGTGAGCTGGAACCAGAGGTTGACCTTGAACACGTCCTGGAGGTACTTCGTGAACGTCCAGGGCATCATGTGCCCGAGGTGGATGGGGCCGGATGGGCCCCGGCCGGTGTACAGGGCGAACCTGTTCCCCTTGTCGTACTCGTCGAGGACCCATTCGAGGTCCCTGTGGGAGTAGAATACCTGCCTTCTCAGCATGTGGTGAAGAGGTCCGTACTTGGAGATGCGCTTCAGCAGAGGCTCGTCTATGCGCTTCGTACCGAAGCGCTGTATCAGTACGTCGTAGTCGACCTCGCCTGAGACTCCATAGGGCGTGACGACGAATTCGTTGTTCATCCGCTATCGGGGCCTTGGTTAGAGTTTCTGACATTATATTCCTTTGCTCTGGCTTCTTTCGGATGGTGGTTCCGGAAAGGTATTTACCCATCCCGTCCCCTCCGAAGACCTAACATATCTGTCAGAAGGTGCGAAGATGGGACTGGTAAAGGCAACATTCGTGTGTGCTCTCGCGCTCGTCGCGGTTCTATCGCTGTTCGCCGCGCCTGTGAGCGCGTTGGACCGCTCGGACGGCGACTATTGGGTGTATGAAGGTGGCATGGAGTTCGAAGGCATCGAGGTATCTGGCAGTTTCAGGTACGAGTTCGATGCGAAGGACTCCTTGACTGTTGGCTCTGAGTCGTACGAGGTCGACGTGCTCAAGGTCACGGGCTCGATGTCGGGCGAGACAGAAGACCTACTCGGCATGTCTGCGTCCGTCGAGGTCGTGTTCTACGGCTTCAGCTACGAGGTCGACGGGAGTTTGGCTACTGTCAAGGAAGATATGTACATCTGGGCGAACATGACGATCGGGACAGGTTCGTTTGCTCTCGTGACGAAGATGGAGATGCAGGATGTCACGACCTACTCTCCGCCGACGCTCTCTGGGTTCGTCGATGGTGAGACCGGCACTGGGGATGAATGGGACGAGACCACGAACGTCACGACCGAATCCTCTTTCTGGATCGACGATGTCATGGATGACACGTCAACCGATGAGTACACCGAGACATACTCATACTCGATCGCAGCGACCGAGGATCAGGTCACGACCGACGCTGGAACGTTCGACTGTCTGAAGATGACGGTCACCGACAGCGAGGGGGACTACGATGTCTACTGGTACTCATCCGATGTGGGCAGCTGGGTGAAGTTGTCCACGTTCTCGGAGGGCGAGTCCACTCCATACATGACACTGGAACTCACAGAGTATGAGTACTCCGCGGGCTCGGAGACAATGATGATCCTCATAATCGGCCTCGGGATACTGGTGGCCGTCGTCGTGATCGTGGTCATACTGCTCATGATGAGGAAGCGCGGTCAGGCCCCTGTCGGAGCGCCACAACAGATGCCACCACCTCCCCCTCCCCCGGCAGTGTGAGTGTGTGACGGCGGTCGGTACCATGAACACACGGAAGGTCACGGAGTCGAGGACGGTCGTCGCGAGGGTCATGATGCCCCAGGACGCGAACGTCGCGGGCAACGTGTTCGGAGGCACCATACTCAAGATGGTCGACGAGATCGCTTATGTGGCCGCCACGATGCACACGCGCGCGAATGTCGTGACAGCGTCCGTCGACCGCATGGCCTTCCTATCCCCGGTCCATGTGGGCGACCTGTTGACCCTCAAAGCTAACGTGAACGCCGTGTGGCGTTCGTCCATGGAAGTGGGCGTGCGCATAGAGGCAATGGACCCGAGGACGGGCGAGGTGCGCCACACGGGCTCGTCCTATCTCACCGTGGTCGCGCTCGGGCCAGACGGCGCTCCGTGTCAAGTGACCGGCCTCGAGC
>JAABQR010000080.1 GCA_011391345.1 Methanobacteriota archaeon
CTGCATCTAACGTGCACGACCATGGTCACGCCCACCCGTCGTCTATGCGCTTCTGGTAGAGCGCGTCCTTCAGCACAGCGCTGTTCTTGATCCACCTGGACATGGGGATGTCCATAACGGTCGACACGTGCTTCAAGGCATCTGTCATCGTCTGGAACCTCCTCGGCTCGTTCCTCAGGGCCGCCCTGACGTTCTCACGCACGTTCCAGACGCCCACGGGCAGTATGTAACCAGGGTGCGACTCCCTCATGATGCACACGCCTGCCTGGCGCCTCTCGCGCTGGAGGATCTCGTTCACGGCCATCCGCGCGGCGTAGTAGCAGCCTCCGATGGTCGCATATGTCTTCCTCCCGTCATAGAACTCGTGGTCAGAGATGATGGCTATCCTGTCGCTGTGCGGGTTCCAAGCGGTCTTCGGGTACCACGCCTCGATGAGCTCGTAGCGCCACGATGAGGGCATCATCAGGACCGCCCACCTGTTGTCCAGGCTCACGGTCTCGTACACCCTGTAATCGTTGATGAGAGGATAGGTCTTGGTCGTCTCGAGCATGTTCAGGCCCAGGAGGCTGTCGACGGCCGTGATGCTCCATCTGGTGGGAACGAACCTCCGCCTGCGGCCCATCCCGAAGGCGCCCACGCTGAACGCCCTCTGGATGCCCGAGAGCAGGGTTCCGTCGCCGTACAACGACACGACCGCGTCCTTGGCCAGCAAGTCCGTGTCGTAGAACACCTTCTCCAGCCTCTGGTCGAACCTCACATTGGAAATGTCGAACTTGCGCAGGGGCGCCGAAGGTCCGAAGGGCTCGACATCGTCGTCCACCGTGAGCCTCCCCTGAGGTTTCTTCGTGAACTCCGCGTATGTCTCCGGGGGTTTCTTCGCGAGCGCGAGCTCCCTTGTGCGCTCGACCAGCTTGTTCGAACTGTCGACATCATGCACCTCGACCTCGTGCATCCCCCGGACCATACTGGACCTGAACTCGATGATGTCGTCAATCGGGAGCCCTACCCAGCGCTCGGGCGTGTCCAGGAGGGATGTGTCGCCGTGGAACGGCGGTATCATGGGACCGATCGAGACCTTGGGATACCCGAACCTGCCCACGAACACGCTCGGGGGCGAGGCCCCGTCCATATCCAGACGGTCGGTCCTCGCCCTTGTCCTCGTAGTCGAGAAGAACCTCGCGAGCACAGGGCACCTGTCCTTCCCGCACAGGAGCTTCGAGCCTTTGCAGAAGGCGCACCTCGAAGATCTAGCAGAGACGCCGTCGAGCGAAAGCATCTCGTCGAACATGGCCGAGCTGTCGACCATAGCCGATGACCTGGAGAACTGCGAAAGGTCCATCCAGGACGTGTCAACCGCACCGGCGTTAATAAGGTCAGCGGCCGCCGTTCTGAAAGTGCTCCAGATGGATGTGGTGAAACTAGATATACGCACAAAACGTTCTTACCCACAGAGGGGCGTAGAGGCTTTCTCGACAGGAGGAACTCGAACTCATGATGGAGGCGGTGCTATCGCTCAAGATACCCGACAATTGGATGAGCGACATATCGGCCAAGTACCCGGCGACCATCAAGGTCATTGACAGGATGCCGTTCTCTGAGAAGGGCGTCAAGGACCTGGTGGAGATACAGGCGCCCGCGGACATGATGGACGAGATACTCGACACCATCAAGAAGAACCCTCTCGTATCGAAGGTCGACACCACCGTCACGGAGAAGGGGAAGGTCCTGAGCGCAGTCACGACCTCCAGGTGCGAGATATGCAGGATACTCACCGACGCTGACGTGTTCCTCATCTCGGCGCAGTCCAAGGACCAGGGGAAGGTCGAGTGGACGATCATCCTGAGCGAGAAGAGCGTCCTCAAGGACATCTTTGACCACCTCAAGAGCAAGAGCGTGGAGGCGGAGCTCGTCAAGCTCACCAAGATCGACGACAAGGAGACCCTCACCGAGAGGCAGGACAAGATAACGCAGGTCGCATTCGACCGGGGATACTTCGACTATCCGAAGCGCATCAGCCTCAGGGAGCTCGCGAGGATGTTCGACGTGTCGCCATCGACGCTGTCCGAGATACTCAGGAAGGGGCAGCGGAAGATCGTCATGGACTACTTCAAGAAACAGAGACACTCGATTTGAGATGACGGATGTAAGGATGCCCCCGCGCCGCGCCAGACACCGCACCACATAGTCAACAACTTAAACTAGGTCCAATCCATAAACTCATGAAACGACGCACCAGGAGACCATAGATGCCGACCGAAGCACAGGTTGTCGCCGCGCTCAAGGAGATCGTCGACCCTCACACTAACATGAACGTCTACGACATGGGACTCATATCCGACCTCAAGGTTTCGAAGGACGCGGTCAGCCTGACATTCAGGCCCACATCCCCGTTCTGCCCATTGGGCGTGCACCTCGCGATGAACATCAAGCGCAAGCTCATGGGAATCGAGAAGACAAAGTCCGCGGATGTGAAAGTCATAGGCCATGTCCAGGCGGACATGATCAACAAGACGCTGGCCGAAAAGTGACCCGCGAAGGGCTCACGCGCCGAACTTCTTAGCCCTGTCCGCGACTCCCAGGACTATGGGCATCAGGTCCCTGCCGCGTATCCTGCCCAGAGAGCCGGACGCCACGCACATCTCG
>JAABQR010000081.1 GCA_011391345.1 Methanobacteriota archaeon
CGCCCCGGGGAACCAGCAGCGCGTGAATCAAGTCATAGGATGAAGGTGCTTTCGTGGCGGGGGCGATGAAGGCAGCGCAAGTCAAGCTCCTGTTGTGTGTAGTGGTGGCGGCCGCCTTCGTGCTCCCGAGCGCGTCGGCGTCGGCGCCCGCGCTCGACGAGGAGCAGGCGGCCGACGACGGCAAGGAGTGGACGATTCTCGTCTACTGGGACTCCGACAACGACCTCGAGCCGTGCGCCGAGTTCGCCATCGAGACGTGGAAGCCCGCACTGACGTGCGACGACGAGATTAACCTGGTCATCTTCATGGACCTCTTCTCCGTGGACGGGACATGGATATACGACATCCACGACGGCGAGTGCCACACGGTGGAGACCTGGGGTGAGCTCAACTGCTCGGACCCGGCTGTGCTCGAGAGGTTCCTGGACTACGGCCTCGAGAACTACCCCGCCGAGAAAACCATGCTCGTGATACAGGACCACGGGTATGCCTGGCGCGGCCTCTGCAGGGATGAGACCGACGGCAACCGCATAATGCTCATGGACCACATGGCGCTGGCGATGAGGAACTCGACGGCCTCGAACGGCGGGGTCGGCGTGGACATCCTCGCCCTCGACGCGTGCGACGTCGCGACGATCGAGGTTGCGTACGAGCTCAGGGACACGGTCGATTGGTTCGCCGCCTCCGAACTGTTCGTTCCTGACGACGGTCTCCCGTACGATATGATCATCAGGGCCCTCGTCGCGGACCCGGAGATGACCCCGAGAGAGCTCGCCTACGGCATGGTCGACATGTACATGGAGTACTACAGCTCGAAGACGCTCTACGAGCACATGCACCCGTACGACCAGGATTTCATGACCTTCTCGGCGTTCGACATGTCCCTGGTCGACGAGATGGGCGCCGCGTTCATGGACATGACCGAGGTGCTGGAACCCCTAGTAGCCGACAACGCGGCCGCTGTCCAGGCGGCTTGGAACCACGCGTTCGTGACCGTCCGGCAGAGCATGGGCGGATGGGAGTTCGTACCGTCCGCGTACACGCTCTTTGCGGATCTGAGGGGGATAGACCCTGCGCTCGACGTCGCGATCGCATCTTTCATGGACGCGTTCGACGCGGCCCTGGTGAACGAGGGGAGTAGCGAGAGGCTCGGGGACGCTCCGACCGGGCTGAACATCTGGTTCCCCCCCTGTCTGGCGAACTACAACTCGGCGTCGTGGGAGTGGGCTCAGCTGTACGTGTACCATGACATAGGGTTGGACCTCGTGGATGGGTCGCAGTGGGTCGACTGCCTGATGGAGTACTACTTCTCAGAGGACGGATTGCAGAACAGGCCCAACCAGGTGATGGAGCAGGTCACTGGGTGAAGGTCTCGCCCTTCTCGTACTTCTCCCTCAGGTGCTTCAGGACGATCTCCCTGTCGCGCCTTAGGTGGCTCTCGTACCAGACCTTGATCACGTCGGCCAGGACCTCGTGGTACTTCTTCTCCTCGAACTTCGTGACCGGTGTGTCGATGAGCGTGTAGTTGCTGAATATCCTCTTCCAGCCAGCGTACTTGTAGTAGTGCTCGCCCTCGCAGAACTCGAACGCGATCCTGAAGTGCGTCTGGCTGTCGACGCTGTAGAACCACGCCTTGAGGGAGTCGCCCACGCGCCCCTGGCTCCTGTCGGTGAGGGAGACGTTGTCCACGCCCGCGAAGTTGAAGTCGGGCTTCAAGTCCCACTGGTCAGGGTACACGACGAAGTGCGCGAATGTCTGCGGGTCGGGCACCATCGTGAAGTGCACGTTGATCTTGTTGAACCTGGCCCAGATCCTGAAGAAGTCGTTGAGCAGGTTCCTGTTGACATCAGTCTTCTGAGTGCTCTGCTCGACGAGGTTGTCTGTAATCTGGAGCGTCTTCTTCTCGAGTTCTTCGTCCAGCTGTGCGAACCAGTCGGCATCCTTCTCTTCGGCCTTGGCCATGCGCATCCCTTTCTAATGGGCATGATATTACATGAATATAAGGCTTTGGTATTTATTCGTACCATCGATTATTTTTCTGGCTACCCCTATTTCGGTGGGTTGAGGGACAGCCCGCCCGAGGGGCCTCCAAGGCAACCTAGAAGTACGGAAAAAGGCTACCGAGGGCGAGGATCACATGGGTTTCTGGGACCAGTTGACGGAGCTGTTGTCGCAGCACGAGGCGGACCCAGTCGTCTACCTACTCATATTCTTCGCGTTCTGCATCCTGGCGACCATCATCCTGCCAATCCCCATCGAGGTAATGCTGGTCGTGAACCCCAGCGTCCCGTTCCCGCTGAAGGCGATCGTCATGGGCCTCGGCAAGGGCGCGGGCGCGGTCGCGGTGTTCTACATCGGCTCCGCGCTCGAGGGGGCCCTGAAGATGTCCCGGTGGGGCTGGTTCAAATGGCTCTTGGACAAGAGCGAGGCGTTCGTGCGCAGGTTCGGCACGATAGCGCTCTACGTCATCATGTCCATCCCGTTCATGATCGACACCATCCCGCTGTACCTATTCTCCATCCTGAACAAGGAGGGGCACTTCATGACCCTGAGGGAGTTCACGATGGCGAACATACTCGCGGGCATAAACCGGGCGCTCCTGGTCTACATGCTGTTCTTCGTGCTCGGTATAGATGTG
>JAABQR010000082.1 GCA_011391345.1 Methanobacteriota archaeon
AGCTGTACGACCGCTACCTCCAGGTACGCATAGAGGACGACGTGGAGGGCGTGATGCAGGACGTCCATTGGGGCATGGGCGCGTTCGGGTACTTCCAGAGCTACGCCATGGGGAACCTATACGACGGCATGTACGTGAAGACGCTCGACAAGACCATGCCCGAGTGGCGGCACGAGATCGAGATGGGCAGACCGCAGGTGGTCCTAGGGTGGCTCAGGGAGAACGTCCATCGCTGGGCCTCGCTGTACGACCCGGCGAAACTGGTCGAGAGGGTCACGGGCGCCTCGCTGTCGTCAGGGCCGTTCGTGGAGTATCTGGAGCGTAAGTACTCCTCGCTGTGAGGGCGAGGTCGGACCAGTCCTTGGTCGGCTCATCTACCTAGAGCGGCTGCCAGCTTCGCCACTCGCTCGCCGAGCTCCTTGCAGGAATCGGTCTCCTTCTTGTTCGGCGCTTCGACCGCGGTCGGGCCGTAGTGCTTGTTGTCGTACCTGCCCTGGACGACCATCCCGTGTATCAACATCGCCTCGAGTATCGAGAGCAGGGTCGTCTCGGCGCCGCAGGCGGTGTCGCCCGAACTCGTGAACGCCCCACCTACCTTTCCCTTCAGCTTCCCGTGGACAGCGTTGGTCTTGTCGATGAATGACTTGACTTTCCCGGACATGTTGCCGTAATACGTCGGCGAACCGATGATGATCGCATCCGAGCCAGTCAGGTCGCTCATCTTCGCCTTGTCGACTTGCAGGAGGACCACATCGGTCCCCTTGACCTTCCTCGCGCCGTCGGCCACGGCGAGTGCCATCTTCTCTGTGTTCCCCGTCCTTGAGTCGTAGATCACGATAACGTGTGTCATACCGTCACCTTCGCTGCTTCGAAGCGGAATCGACCGCGTACCTATTAACGCTCTCCTTTCGGGATGGGTTGCGGCTAGGGGAACGGAAACACACGTCACGGCGGGTCGCCTGCGCGACATCCGAGCAAGCGATGGGGACTGTCTACAGTCCCCTGAGGAATGTCTTGGTGGCCTCTTTGACGACCTGCTCTATCCCCCTGGCAACGCTCCTGTCCAGCGGCTCCGGCCGGTGCTCGTGGAGCGTCTTTCGCACAACATCCTTGGCGGTATCCTGGATCGGCTTGAAGCCTTCCTTCGCCGCTTTCTCTGAACTCCGCCTGTCCCAAAGGGAAGAGATCCTGACCTCGCCCTTGCGGATGGTGTCCATCGTGTGGCGCTCGCCCAGGAAGCTGCCCATGTGCCCTACTTTGTCTATCAGCTCAGTCTCGAGCCGCAGCTCGTCGACTTGGACCCCTCGTATGATCCTCGAGATGTCGCTGAAGACCTCGTTGTTCACGACCATCATCTCGAGGCTGCTCGCGCCCTCCCATCCGCTGCCTAGTCCAGAGATGCTCTCCGCCCCGGCCAGTGCGGGTATCAGAGCGGTCATCATCTGCTCGTATCCCATCTGCATGTCCCACCGGGTGATGTCAGATGCCATGCCGTTCGTGTCGGACACCATCTTGTACTTGCGAGCCAGCTGGACGATCGCCGCCGACACGAGGGCTTCCTCAGGGATCCCCCACAGGTCTCTGCCCGAGCGAGGGTCCATGATGCATACTCTGCCCGAATAGATGGTGGGCAGGCTCGTGGTCACGGTCTGCATCAGCATGATGCCACCTAGTTGCTCAGCGTTCTGCTGCGCCAGGGCCCCGCCGAGAGACATCGGCCCGGTCTCTCCGCAGATCGGGCACGGCAGGACCGTGAACGGTATCCCGTACTCCACGCTTCGCAGGAGGACCTCGCAGTTGTGCTCGCCGAACGTCAGAGGGCTGCTGGGTGACCCGCCTAGGCTGAACAGAGGCCTCTTCCGGAGCTCCTCGGTCCCCCCTGAGACGCAGGCCCACATCTTCACGAGGTGGTCGACCGTCTCGGTGTTCGGGGCGTAGCCTGCCGCCGTCTTGCCCGAGTTCTTCATCGTAGCCTCCATGGTCTTCAGGACCAGGATCTCGGGCGGGACGTCGTTCGCCATGACGAGGCTCGACGCGAAGTGGTTGTTCTCGAGCGCGTCGCCGAGCCTGGCCGCCATCTCGACGTCCCTGTAGGTCGAAGGTCTCGGTCGGCCAGTCTCGAGGTCGATTATCTTCGGGTCGCCTCCGCCCGCGTACGGGAACATGTGCTCGCCATCGTACTCGACGTCCCATCTCCTGTCCCTCGCAGGGAATACGTTGCGTTGAGAGATCTTGCCGATGGAGTCCTCGACCATGGACCTCGGGAAGATGATGACGCCCTTCCTCGTCGGATGAGCCGCGGCCCCCGCATTGAGGAGCCTCTTCCTGGCATCCTCACTGTCGTACCTGATACCTGTCTTCTCCAGTATCCTCAGGGAGGCGTCGTGTATCGTGTCGACCTGGTCATCGGTCAGGACTCTGAGTCTTGAGTTCGGGTTGAGTTTGATCCCCTTCATCGGCTGATCCTCCATGGCGGCCTGGATTGCGTAGGCCTTACAAATAGGCTCTTGCGAGGGGTCGACGTACTCGGCCATGATGTGTCATGGTGGGGTGAGCCAGCGGGAGATGGGAGGACGCCCGTACAAGCCAATCGAATCTTTTTAGTGCCTCCGACGGGCATACCCTTCTCGGGACC
>JAABQR010000083.1 GCA_011391345.1 Methanobacteriota archaeon
GGAGGGCGACCCTGAAAACGCTCCCCTTCGAGTGGTCGCCAGGAACCCTGTCCTCGACCCACACCATGCCGTGGTACGCCTCCACAACGGCACGCACTATCGACAGACCGAGGCCGCTTGCGGGCAGGCCACCTTCCAGTCCGTTGAACCGGCCGAACACCAGATTCTTCTTCGAATCGGGGATCCCGATGCCGTTGTCTGCGACAGAGACGCACCAATACCTCATGTAATCAACGAAGAACTCGCCGATGGAAACATCCACGACAACCGTTTCGTGCGGGTCGTACTCCACCGCGTTCTTCAGTATGTTCGTGAATATCTCCTCCGCGAGCTCATTGCCCGTGGCGAAGTATCTGTTCCCGCCCAGCTTCAGATCGATCCTGACCTTATGATCCGCGGATTCACGCAGCACGGAAGCCGCGCTTGCCTTGAGCACCTCGCCGAGCTCGACGGGACCCATGTTCGCAGCGCCCTCCTCCTCGATCTTCGCCAGTTTGCTCGCTCGCTGTATGAGCTCGCTGATGGACCATGCGGATGACGACGCCCTCTCCAGGAACTTGCGGATGCTCTTGGCGTCCTGCCCGTCGGCCTGGGCCATCGCCAGATAGCTCGTGACTGCCTGGTTGTAGTTGTTGATGTCGTGCGCGATGATGTCACCCAGGAACTTCGACCTCTGGGCCTCTTCGACCCGCTGCTGGTACATCTTCGCGTTCTCTATCGCGACGCCCGCGAGCTGTGAGAATATCTGCATCGCCTCGATGGTGGCGGTGTCGAATATCCGCTTGTTGACGGGTTCGATGACCTCGATATACCCGTTCGTGACGCCCTCCCGGTCGCGGAAGAGGAACTTCATGTAATCGAGTTCATGCCACTCCTCGGGGTCCCCGCGCGGCTTCGTGATGTCTGGAAGGTGGAAGTAGAACTGTTCGTCAGCCTTAACGAACTCCTCAGGGCCAGGACGGACGAAGTACACGTTCTCCATGACCTTGTATCTCTCATCGAGGTCCTTCTTCATGCGCTGCTGACTGTATGTGAACTTCCGTAGCTTCTCTGCCCTCTCGGGTTCGTACCCATATGTGGCTCGGACACGAAACACCTGGTCGTTCCCATCAAGGACGGAGATGATGAGGGCCCGCACCGAGAACAACTCTGCGACCGTGGATGCAATCTTATGGAGGACGGAATCGAGATTCTCGACTGACATGACGTGTGAGAGGACGCTCAACATCTCCCCCGCGAATCTCGGAGGCGTTGGACACCTCTTGACCGTGGGCTTGCGCTTCCCTCTTTCGAGCCCTGCCATCATGCATCCCCAGGCTATATTTCTGGCCGAGATGAGTGAACCACTACTGCCTATTATAACTTTCGCGGAACCTGGATGGGTGTGAGACACGGCTTCGGGATATCTGGTCACTGACTTGGCGTCGCGCCCTTCTGCGAACAGACAGCCAGCTGGCCGGCCACCTGCAAACGTCCTAATAGACGTAAACGGATTTAGTCGGCAAGAGGGGGACCATGGCGGAAGAATTGATTGGCAACGTTACGTTGTTCTTCGCGAAGCCTTGCGTGGCAGCCATTGAAATCACCTCCGGCTCCTTGTCCGTCGGAGACACAGTACGTATAAAGGGCGCTACGACCGATTTCGAACAGAAGGTCGAGTCGATGGAGATTGACCGTAAGCCTGTTCCAAGCGCGACCGCGGGCCAGTCCGTCGGGATCAAGGTCAAAGACAGAGTCAGGCAGCACGACAAGGTATTCAAGTTGCTCGTGTAGCCATTATAACCGGAGAGAGAGATTACTCGGGCACATGAAGCCATCCATCATCGTCCACGGGGGCGCATGGGACATCCCCGTCGAACAAGCAGACGCGCACATCAAAGGTTGCCGCCATGCAGCCGAGACAGCCAACGACATACTCGTGCGAGGCGCGTCCGCCGTCGATGCGGTCGAGAGTGCGGTAATGGTGATGGAAGACGACCCGATATTCGATGCGGGGAGGGGCTCCGTCCTGAACCAGTCCGGACAGGTCGAGATGGATGCCATCATCATGGATGGATCGACGCTCAGATCTGGAGCGGTCGCCGCGCTGAGACACATCAAGAATCCTGTCAAGGTCGCGAGGAGGCTGATGGAGGACACGCCGTTCTCCATGCTCGCGGGGGACGGAGCGCTCAAGTTCGCCCTCTCGAAAGGCTTCGACGAGTGTTCGGAGGAGGACCTTCTCGTCGGCAGGGAACTTGAGGACTACAAGGTGTTCCTCAAGACGGGCGTGCTTCAGACAAGGGAGGAGTTCTCAGGCCGTCCACTCGACACCGTGGGAGCCTGCGCCATAGACAGGGAAGGACACCTCGCGTGCGCGACCTCCACAGGCGGCATCAGGAGGAAACTCGCAGGACGCGTTGGGGATTCACCCATTGTGGGTGCAGGCGCATACGCGGACGACACCATCGGAGCTGCCTCATCCACGGGATGGGGAGAGAAGATCATGGCCGTCGTGCTCGCGAAGACCGCCATCGGTCTTCTCGAACAAGGAGAAGACGTTTTCGGCGCATGTGAAGGGAGCATCGATACGCTAGCCCGAAGAGTCGATGGACTCGGCGGACTGATCATGGTCGACAGGAACGGAAAGG
>JAABQR010000084.1 GCA_011391345.1 Methanobacteriota archaeon
GTCATCCTCGAGGTGCGAAAGAGCAACGCGAGGGCACGGTTGTTCTACGAGCGCCAGGGCTTCAAGGTCACGGGCGAGATAAAATGCTTCTACACGAACGGTGAGGACGCTGACAAGCTGTCCAGGTCGCTCCTGAGCTGAGTGGTACGCTCATTCATACCCGCGCTTGTCGTCGTGCACGTGATAGTTCCAGTAGTGGTACGGTGATGACTCCTTCTCCGAGGTGCTGATGTCCTTCGAGAGGCCGCCCATGTAGCTCCCGTAGCGCTCCTTGATCTGCTCCTCGACCGGCCGGGCCGTCTTCATGGCGTCCCTGATGTGCCTCGCCTCGATGTTGCGGGCGCTCTCTCCGGTCGCGAGGTCCCCCGCGGCCCTGATGAGCCCTCCCAGCTCCCTGAGCCGAAGCGTGAGCGACTTGTCCTTGTTGTCTATGACCTTCGCCCTCTTCTTTGCCTCTTCGACTATGAGCAGGACGGCCTCCTTGGTCGCGTGCGGTATCTTCCCGTCCATGACGATCTCCTGCGCGACGAACTGGATGAGCTTCGCACGGTTCCCGGGGGTGTCTGGCATGACCGTCTCCACGAGCACCTCGTACCCTCCGCCGTTGATCCTGGACCTGAGGGGGGAGAGTATCTGGGGCAGGTCTTGGATGTTGCACGCCCCGACGAATATGAAGTCGCACGGGACGTTGTCGACCCTGACGCTGGCGCCCGCGCTCTGGGGGTTCCTGCCGGATATGGGGAACCTCTTCTCCTGCATCGCGGTGAGTATGAACCTCTGTATGTGGCCGAGGTGAGGCAGCTCGTCCACGAACAGGACGCCCTGGTGTGCGCTGTGTATCGCGCCGGCGATGACCCTGTCGTACGGCTGGGTCCCGAGCTGTGGGTGTCCTCCGTACGGGTCGTGCCTCACGTCCCCGAGGAGTTCTGTATCGCTGGCGCCCGTCGCGAGCACGAAGGGGTTCCTCCGAAGCGGCACGATGACCTTCCTCGGGCTCTCCTTCTCGAACTCTCGCCTCTTCTCGAGCGCGGCCTGGTCCAGCACGCTGATCACGTCGCCCGCGCGTTCGAACACGACGACCTCCTCCTTGCCGAACCTCTTCCTCGTGGTCGTCACGCGCTCTCTGCCGGCCATCTGGCCCATCGTGACCTCCATGAGCCCGCCCAGGATGTCCCCGAACGGGTTGTTGGTGGTGGATCTGATCTGCGCGAGCTTCGCCCTCGAGCAGTTGGGGCAGAAGCTCTCCTTCGGGGGAGAATACGCTCCGCAGCTGGAGCACCGGTACCCGAGCCTCTCGGCCACGTTCACAGGCGCCTCCTTGGGGTCGATGTACTCCCCCTCGGCGAACCCCCTCGACTCGAGCTCCTTCTCCACCTCGGCGTCGGTCTTGAGCTCTATCATCGGCCGTTCGGGGTTCTCAGGGTTGTGCACGACCCTTATCTCCTCGGTCGGACGCGCGAGATGCAGGGCCAGCGCCTGGGCTATCATCGATTTGCCGGTCCCAGGGGGACCTACGAGCAGCAGGTGACGCCTCTGCGAGGCGGCTATGCGGGCGAGCCTCACGGCCTCGTCCTGGCCGATGACCCTCTGGAGCGGGTCGGACGCTATCTGGACGTCCTCTGTCGTCTCGATGTCGTCCAGGGGGATCGTGCCCTTCTGTCCGCTCTTGCCCAGGTCGTCCGTCATTATGCCCACGCGCTCAGCTGAGGTCGTCCTTCGTCAGGATCTCGACATTCGTCGGGAGCTTGGCGATGTTCCCCAGCTTGACACCTACCACCGAAGTGATATTCTTTTCCACGGCTAGGTCTAGGACCCGCTGCGTGATTATGCCGTCCAAGACGACCGCCTTGACGCCCTCCGACCCCTCCTTGAGTGTGTCGGCGAGCTTGCTGACATGTACCTCCTTGAGGACGTTGCCCGCCTCGTTCAGCAGCTTGGCCTTCGAGGTGTTGTTCAGGTCCTCGAGCACGCCTCTGTAGCGGCTCTGCTCGGGGGACAGCTTCGGGGCTGGGGGTGGCGGCGGTGGCATCGGGGTGGGCGCCTCGTGTCTCCTGGGCTCCCTGCGCCTGTCATCCTCGCGCCTTCCGCGGTCGCCGCGGTCTCCTCCGCGCGGCTCCTCGGACCTGCCCTGTTTTTCACCATTTCTCGGTGCACCCGTGCCTATGTTGAGCATTTCTGCAAACTGGTCCGCGGGCACCTTGTTCCTCAGGCACTTGACGATCTGCTTCTGCGTGAGCTCCTCGACCTCCTGGGCCGTGGGCGCGCGCGCGATGAAATCTATCTCCGCGACCTGGAGCAGCTCCCTTATGATGAGCTCGCCTCCCCTGTCGCCGTCGACGAAGGCCGTGACGACCTTCTCCCTCGCGAGGTCTATGATCGTCTGGGGCACGTTCGTGCCCTCGACCGCGATCGTGTTCTTGATGCCGTACTTGAGCAGGTTGAGCACGTCGGACCTTCCCTCCACCACTATGATGGCGTCGGAGTCCTGGATGTTCGGTCCCGCGGGCAGCCGCTCCTTGCCGAAGTGCACGACCTCCTCCATCTGGAAGGACTGGCGCACGGAGTCGGTCAGGTCGCCGCCGCTCGTCTTCGAGGCCTTCATGAGCTCGTTGAGCAGGATCTTGGCC
>JAABQR010000085.1 GCA_011391345.1 Methanobacteriota archaeon
CTGCAGGTCGCCCTGTGCGTGACGCATTAATGGCTCCGTATAAGAATGAATCGCAGACTGGTACTCTGCATGCGCGGTCAGTTCAACGACCCCTGCGGGAGGTCATCTCCTGCAGGACATCTCTCATGATCTCCGCTGCGATGTCCGGCTTCGCGGGGAATGCCCGCACTTTGATGCGGACGGCGACAACATCCTCCCCCTTGCTCAGCCTCAGCTCTTCCAGGTACGCCCTCTGCTTGTCCAGCCTGATGAAGACCTGGCACGCGTCATCTATCCTCGTCTCGAGCGAGGACCCCACCTCAGCAATATCCTCTTCGGCCATTCGTTCAAGGACGCTCAGTATCTTCCTCTCGTCCTTCAAGGTCGATTCGAGGACTTCGATTGCGTTCCCGAAATGCCCTTCGGTCCCGGACCTCTCGATGGGCGCATCCCCCACAACCGTCCTGAGCGCCTGCTCCACCTTGGCCATGTCCTCGGTAGCGTGGCATATCGTCCTGGCGTGCAGAGATGAGAGCCTGCGGGTCACTCTGACACAATCGACCAACTGATATGTAAAACCGCCCGTGCCCGGGCCCCTGCGCCATGCCAGGTCATGTCATCACAGGCACCGTACCTGTAGGTGGGAGAATACTTAATACGTATAACACGCTAACAACGAAAACGGTGTACCCGTTGATGGAGGTCAGGTTTCACGGACGAGGTGGCCAGGGTGTGGTCATTGCGTCCGAGGTCCTGGCGAAAGCGGCTTTCCGGATGGGCTTCGAGGTATCTTCTTTCCCGTTCTTCGGAGTCGAGCGCAGAGGCGCTCCCGTGACCGCGTTCGCCCGCATTGACAAGAAGCCGATACGGAACAAATCCAGCATCTACGAGCCGGACTTCGTGGTTGTCTTGGACAGCTCGCTCCTGAAGGGTGTGGATTTCCTGGAGGGGCTGAAGGCTGGGGGGAAGGTGCTCATCAACTATCCTGACGGCGTCGCCCTGCCGAAGCTCCCAGATTTATTCAAATACTACACTCTGGACGCCAACGCTATCGCCGCCGCGCACGGGATCGGCTCGAAGGTCACGCCTATCGTGAACACCGCCATCATGGGCGGGTTCTCCAAGGTGTGCGAGTGGGTGTCCCTCGACGCGATGCTCGAGACCATCAGGGCGGTGGCACCGGTCAAGAAGGATGAGAACGTGGCCGCCGCCAGGGAGGCGTACGACCGCACCAGGGAGGTGACCGCGTGACGAAGAGCTACGAGGAGATACCCCTGACACCCATTTCCGACTCCCCCAGCACCATCAACATGACTGGTCTGTGGAGGGCCTTCAGGCCCGTGGTGGACATCTCGAAGTGCAAGAAATGCACGCTGTGCTGGAAATTCTGTCCTGACGCGGCGATCACATTGGTGGACGGCGTGCCAGTCATCGACCTGAAATACTGCAAGGGTTGCGGCATATGCGCCTACGAGTGCACCGCGGAGTGCATCGAGATGGTCAAGGAGGGAACCGGATGAGGATGGTCATGACGGGCAACTACGCCTCCGCGTACGGGGCGAAGGTCTCGAGGGCGGAGGTCGTGGCGGCATATCCTATCACGCCTCAGACATCCATCGTCGAGAAGCTGGCAGATTTCGTATCGTCAGGCGAGATGAAGGCGAAGTTCATCCCTGTCGAGAGCGAGCACAGCGCCATGGCGGCTTGCGTGGCCGCTGCGACGGCAGGTGCCAGGACGTACACGGCAACCAGCTCACATGGACTCACTCTGATGCACGAGGTCCTGATATGGGCCTCCGGGGCCCGCCTGCCGGTCGTCATGACGAACGTCAGCAGGGCCATGGCCCCCCCGTGGAGCGTGTGGGTGGACCACATGGATTCCGTGGCTCAGCGGGATACTGGCTGGCTCGAATTCTTCTGCGAGAGCAACCAGGAGGTCCTCGACACGATCATAATGGCGTACAAGGCCTGCGAGAGCAGCGGCGTGATGCTACCCGCGATGGTCATAGAGGACGCGTTCATACTGTCGCACACGTCGGAGCCGGTCGACGTGCCCGACCAGGAACTTGTCGATTCGTTCCTGCCGCCGTTCAACCCCGCGCTCAAGATAGAGCCCGGCAAGGCGATGGGGTTCGGGTCCCTGGTGAGGCCAGATCAGTACATGGAGTTCAGGTACAAGGCCATGCTCGCGATGAGGGAGGCGCATGACCGGTTCCTCAGGGTCGAGAAGGAGTTCAAGCAGGTCTTCGGACGCGAGTACGGCGGACACTTGGACCTGTACAGGTGCGACGATGCCGATGTCGTGCTCGTGGCCGCGGGGTCCGTCGCGTCGACGGCGAGGGAAGTGGTCGACGCGTTGCGCGAGAAGGGTCAGCCAGTGGGCCTCGCGAGGCTCAGGTCCTTCAGACCTTTCCCTCACGACGAGTTCAGGGCCCTTGGGGCGAAGGTGTCCGGCATGGGCGTGCTTGACAGATCCTACACGTTCGGACCCGCAGGCGCCTTCTTCACCGAGATCAAAGGCTCGCTGTACAGTTGCCAGAAGCGCCCGGTCATGAAGAACTACATCGCAGGCCTTGGAGGCAGGGATATCACGCCCAAGATACTCGAGAAGATATTCGAGGACATCCAGCTCACC
>JAABQR010000086.1 GCA_011391345.1 Methanobacteriota archaeon
TGCCAAACACTCGCATGCCAGATGGTCGTCTTGGGGGGCACCACGTCCGTAGGACGTGGCCCCTAACGTATATATAGCACCCCAGGCATCGGTGGGCTACTATCGCGACTAGGTGGAGTTATCGTTGGCCGAAGCAAGGGATAGTCCTGCTAGGTCCTTTATGCCCAAGCTTTCGAGGGGGGGCGGGGGGCCGAGCGAGTTGGGCAAGTGGATGAGAACGAACGGGCCGGCATTGCTCATGCTGACCTTCGTATTCCTGCTTGCGCTCTTCATACGGTCATACTTTGCCTACGAGACGTCAGCTGAGAACGACTACATCGTCTCGGGCGGGTCTGACTCGTATTATTGGCGCAGGATCGTCGATTACCACGTCGAGACGGGCCTGAACCTGTTCAGCGACCCGCTGCTCAACTACCCGGACAACCTCGTCAACCCGAGGCCGCCGTTCTTCAGCATGTCCGTGGCCATCCCGGCCGTGCTGATGGAGGGACTGTTCGCCTCGATCGACGATTCAGTCGGGTTCTTCCTCGTCTGGTCAACGGCGTTCTGGGGCGCCCTCACGGTCGTACCGGTGTACTTCCTGGGCAAGGAGACGTTCGGCAGGCGGGCCGGCCTGGCGGCCGCGTTCTTCTTCGCGATCATGCCCGCGCATGTCCAGCGCAGCGTGCTCTCCAATGCGGACCACGACTCGATCATCCTGTTCCTGATCGTCATGATATTCTACTTCTTCCTGAAGGCCATACGGGTCCAGGAGCACAAGAAGTGGGTCGAGAGCTGGAAGAGCGGCACGAGCATCGTCGCCGGTCTCAAGAGCTACCTCGGCGGAAGCCACACCGCGATACTCTACGCTCTCATGGCGGGCACGGCGTACGCCGCGCTCATGATGACATGGGTCGGGTTCGCCTATGTGACCGTCATCATACTCGTGTACTACGTCATCCAGCTGTTCGTGAACATGTTCCGGTACCAGGACTCGACGAGCGTCACGATGCTCGTCATGATCTCCATGAGCTTCGGGTACCTGTTGGCGTTCCCGTACTATGCCAACTACTTCGACTCCTTCTTCAACGACAGGTTCTTGATCCCGCTGCTGCTCAGCGCCGGAGGCCTGATCTTCGGCGTGATGTTCGTGGTTTCGAGGGATTCCCCATGGACCATCTCGCTGCCGACTATCGCCGGTGTGACGGTCGCAATCGTCGCGGGCGTGAGCTTGTTCTACGCACCGCTGGTCGATGCGATCGTCACTGGTCAGGGCTACTTCAGCCAGAGCAAGCTGTACACGACCATATCCGAGGCCAGGGCTCCGCAGTTCTCCGAGCTGGCACTGTCCTTCGGCATGGTCACGTTCTTCCTCTCGTTGGCCGGGCTGATCTACGCATTGATAAGGATCCCCAAGCGGACTGGCGCGGAGTACATATTCATGGTCGTCTGGCTCGCGGCTGCGATATTCATGGCGATATCTGCGGGCAGGTTCATGTTCAACGCCGCCCCGGCGTTCGCGATCGCAGCGGCATGGGTGTTCGTGGTCATCGTCGACGCCCTCGACTTCAACAGCGTCCGCAAGTCTGTGACCGGCGCTAGCGGGTCCGTGTTCACCATCATGCGCAAGAGCATCAAGATACGTCATATCGTCGGGGTCCTGTTCCTGGGTTTCATGATCCTGTTGCCGAACATATGGTACAGCGTCGACGCGGGCATACCTGCCGAGACCAAGAGGGACTACGACAGGGACATCTACTTCAGCATGCCCAGCTTCATGAGGCCCGGAGGATACGACGAGACCAACGGATCCAACTGGTACCTGGGCGCGTTCGGCTACTCGCTCCCGTTGCCATCATACTACTATCCTGCTGCGTGGGATTGGTTCGCCGAGCAGGATTCGGACGTGTACCCGGTCGAGGCGAAGCCCGCATACGTGGCATGGTGGGACTACGGGTTCGAGGCTGTCGCCGAGGGCGAACACCCGACCGTGGCGGACAACTTCCAGAACGGCTACCAGTTCACAGGTAACGTCATAATGGCCCAGAGCGAGGAGGACGCCATCGCGCTGTTCGCCTTCCGGCTGGTCCAGGGCGGCATCCGCGTGGGTGGCGACATCGAAACGGGGGTCGTCTCGGCCATGGAGGACTATGGCGTCGATGTCGAGCGCATGCGCGAGATTGTCGATGTCTCCACTCCAGAGCAGCCGATCATAGATGAAGTGCTTTCCGACCCAGACGTATATGGGCCGATGTCGTCCGACCTCACGGGGACGAACGCCAGGATCGTGGCCGGCAGGGTCGAGCTCGCCAAGGTGGGCATGGACTCGCTCGTCGGCCTGTACGACGACCTGTGCGCCGTCACTGGCTGGGAGATCAGGTATTTCAACGTGGATTCAAGGATGTTCCCGATATCCGCCTACGAGACAGGCATATTCTACGCGCCCGCGAAACTCTCTGACAGGCGCATAGACGGCTCCTCGCCGATAGACTTCTACACGATCCAGGCGGTCGACAGCAACGGCATCGCGCACGACCTCGACGAGATCACTTCGGACATGTCCATCGCCTCATATGAGATAGTGTACTCGGACATGTTCTTTGACAGCATGTTCTA
>JAABQR010000087.1 GCA_011391345.1 Methanobacteriota archaeon
TCAACAGGTACAAGATCCCCGATGTCCTGATACTGATCATACTGGGTATGTTCATCGGACCGGATATATTGGGCAACCGGTTCGGCCTCGTGACCGACCAGACGATGTTGGACATCGACACCTTCAAGGACCTGTTCCTGTCCGCGGCTCTGGTCATCATCCTGTTCGACGGTGGCCTGTCGCTCGATGTCAGGACCGTCCTGGAATCGATGCGCATGACCGCGGTCATGTCCATCCTGACATTCATCGTCGAAATGGTCGCGATTGCCACCGCCCTCCACTTCATCATGGACATCGACTTCATGGTGTCCTTGGTGCTGGGGTCCATCGTCGGGGGCACCACCGGCGCGGTCGTGATACCGCTCGCCAACAGGATGAGGATCAAGCCTCGCACGAAGTCCATGCTCATCCTGGAGAGCGTCATCACCGACGTGCTTGTGATAGTCACCACGCTCACCATCATATCCGTGGTGGAGATCGGGGAGGTCAGCCTGCTCGCCGTGTCCGCGGAACTCGCCATCAAGTTCGTCGTGGGCGGGGTCGTGGGCCTGGTCGCAGGCATCCTTTGGCTCTATGTGCTCGAGAAGTTGCACAACCAGCCGCTGTCCTACATGATCACTGTCGCGGCCCTGTTCGTAGTCGCGGGCATCGTCGAGCTTCCCCCGGTCAGCAGCTCGGGGGCGGTCGCCGCTCTGCTCTTCGGCCTCGTGATCGGGAACAGGAAGTTCATGAGGAGCCGTCTGTCGTCCCTGTCGCTGACGACCTTGACAGAGGACCACATCCACCATTTCCACGCGGAGATCACGTTCTTCGTCAGGACCTTCTTCTTCGTGTACCTCGGCCTGTCGTTCAGGTTCGGGACGTTCACGGAGATACATCTCGTGGCTGGGCTCCTGGTCATCAGCATAATCGTGCTCGTCAGGAGGCTCACCTCCATGATGGTCTGGAAGATGGGGGAGATGGAGACAGAGGACGCGAACGCCGTGTTCTCGATGATGCCAAAGGGCCTCTCCGCCGCAGTTCTCGCCACCTTCCCAGCGGTCGCGCTCGCGGGAACGGCGGGGTGGCAGGATAGCTACGGCACGCTGTTCCTCAACGTGACCCTGTTGGTCATCCTCGGGACGACCGCCTTGGCCACGGTCTTCAGCTTCGCGACCGAGATGGGCATCGACCGGCGGGACAGGCGGGCGCTCAGGAGACGGTTGATGGAGTGAGCGCACGCGCATCAGGCGTCAGGCTGCCGCGCTACATTTAATAGCGCTGCGTTCCATGGTGGACGGCTGGTCCACATGGCTAAGATATTGGTGTGCGTCGCGTGGCCGTACGCGAACGGTATGATACACGTCGGTCACGTGACGGGTTCGATCCTCCCGGCCGACATATTCACGAGGTTCAACAGGCTCGCGGGCAACGAGACGCTCATGGTCTCGGGCTCGGACATGCACGGCGCACCGATCACGGTCAGCGCGGACAAGGAGGGGGTGTCCCCGGAGACCATCGCGAACAGGTACCACGAGGCCAACGCTAAGGCCATCATGGACCTCGGCATCGACTTCGACCTGTACACTCACACGCACACGCTCAACCATCAAGAAGCTACGACGGAGGTGTTCCTCAAGCTCCTGGAGAAGGGGCACCTGGTCAAGGACTCCACCCCGCAGTTCTTCTGTCCGAGCTGCAAGAGGTTCCTCCCTGACAGGTACGTCGAGGGCACATGCCCTCACTGCAAGTATGAGCGCGCGCGCGGGGACCAGTGCGATTCGTGTGGCATGGACCTGAATGCGGAACAGCTCGTCGATGCGCGATGTCAGCTGTGCGGTGGGGTGCCCGAACTCAGGGATACGGAACACTATTTCCTGAAACTGTCCCACTTCACGGACGACCTCATCAGGTACGCGGAGTCGAGCAATCACTGGCGTCCACACGTCCGGTCCTTCACGGTCAACGTCCTCAAAGAGGGCCTCAAAGACCGCCCTATCACGAGGGACATCTCGTGGGGCGTCCCGGTGCCGGTCCCCGGGTTCGATGAGAAGAGGATATACGTGTGGTTCGAGGCCGTCATAGGCTATCTCTCCGCGACGAAGGAGTGGGCGAATACCGAGGGCAGGCCTGAGGATTGGAGGAGGTTCTGGGAGGACCGCGAGTGCAGGAGCTACTACTTCCTCGGCAAGGACAACATCATCTTCCACACGATCATCTGGCCAGCCATGCTCCTGGGACATGGCGGGTTGAATCTCCCGTACGACGTCCCCGCGAACCAGTACATGAACCTGGGCGGGCAGAAGTTCTCGAAGAGCATGGGCGTGAGCATAGACCTCCAGTCCCTGCTGGGCAAGTTCAAGCCAGACGTGGTGCGGTATTATCTGTCGGCCAACATGCCGGAGACCAAGGACTCCGAGTTCTCATGGGAGGATCTCGCGCAGAGGGTCAACAACGAGCTCGTCGCGACATACGGCAACTTCCTGCACAGGGCGCTGTCGTTCACATACAAGAATTACGGCAAGATCCCTGAGAAAGGGGACATGGACGACAGGGACAGGGACGCCCTGAAGAGGGTCGAGGATGCTGGCAAGGAGGTCTCCGCCG
>JAABQR010000088.1 GCA_011391345.1 Methanobacteriota archaeon
CGTTCAGGTGCTCGATGAGCGTCGACTTCCCGGCCCCGTTCGGGCCGCAGAGCGCGACGATCTCCTTGGGGTACACCCTGAAGCACATCTTGTGTATCCCCTCTGTGCCGTCGGGGTACTTGTGCGTCACGCAGTCGACATGGACTATCGAGTTCTCGGCTCCATCGCACTCGGCGCAACTGTCCTGGGCCGTCATGGCCTACAACCACCTCATCAGTTCTTGGTCGAAATATCTGCAGTACGCGGAGAACGCGACCGCCGCGAACGCGACGGCCATCATGACGTAGCCTCTGGCCGACGGGCGCGGGAGCCTCTCGACCGTCGGGAACTCCCCGGAGAACCCCCTGGACTCCATCGCCTTCGATATCCTCTCCGCTCGCTCGAACGCGTGTATGAACGCGTGCCCGAAGATGCTGGCGAACAGCCGAGACTGCCTGGTCACGCCCTTGACTAGGCCTCCGTTCCTCGCGTGCATCGCGTCGAGGAGGTCTGTCACCTCGTCCGATGTCACGAACAGGAACCTGTAGGACAGCAGGAACATGGTCGCGAGCGCCCGCGGCAGTGTCCTGTGGGCGATGCCCGCTATCTGCCCGTACTTGGTCGTCATGAACAGCGTGAGCGAGAATGTGACGACCGCGAGCGCCCTCAGCAGCAGCTTCGCCATGAGGATGACGCCGTTGTCCGAGATCGAGACCCTGGTGCCCAGAAGGTCGAGTCCGACGACCTCGTCCCCGGGCTCTGTGAACACGAACAGCATCGTGAGCGTCACCACGAACATCACCGGGAGCGTGAACCAGCCCAGCAGGACGCCCAAGGGTAGCCTCGCGAGCTTGTACGCGGCCAACATGACTATGAAGAGCGCCGTGAGCAGCACGATGTCCGTCAACACCGTTGCGAGCGAGACCACGGCGACCAACAGGACCGCCTTGGTCCAAGGGTTGGCCGAGTGGACGACGCTCCTTCCGCTCTCGCCGTAGTGCGTGACGAGCCTGAAGTCGGGGATGTGTTTCGAGTACGACCTCCTCGACATCTACCCTCCCTCCTCCGGCGGTCTCTTCGCCAGGTACAAGTAGGATATCGCCGCCACGACCGCTAGCGCCCCGACGGCGGCCGCGACCTTCACGACATCGCCCTCGATGAGACCCGCCTCCTCTTCCTCGTGCTCGAGCCCCGAGGTGCCGTACACGACGGCCGCTGCGACCAGCGCGAGGGCGGCCCCGAGATATATCAGCCACTTGACGCTGAGCCCCACGCGGTCACGCTCCTTCGGCGGGAGCTGGGTCCTTCTCCGCGACACCCTCCGTGTCCCGCAGGAGGTCCGGCCTCACCCTGCCTATGAAACTCACCACGTAGCCCGTGACGACGCCTTCGAGGACGCCGACGGCGATGTTTACGACCGCGATGACGACCATGTTGGCGACGATCTCCTCCTTGGTCTGCTCGGAGTCCTGGATTCCTGAGATGCCGACGATTGCCACGATGGCGACCGCGCTGAGGGACAGCGCGACGACTGCCGCCCCCAACCCGGACGCGAACCTGTCGAGCTTGAACCTGGTCCTGACAAGTCTGTAGACGTAATAGGACACCGCGACCTCGACGACGTTTACAACGGTGTTCGCGCCGATCATGCCCCATCCGCCGTGGCCGACGGCGGCGCTGAAGACGTTGATCAGGAGCGCGGCAAGGCTCCCTAGCCCCGGCCCGGCCAGTATGCCTATGAGGGGTGTGAGGTTGAGGTGTATCCCCCCGAAGATGGGTATGCTCACCTGGAAGACCGCGAAGCCGACGGACGTGCACATGGCCGCTATGGCGAGCTTCCTGGGGGAGGTCTCCTTCCTGCCGATGATGATGAGCGCTAGTGTGACGAGGCCCGCGGCGACGAGCGACCAGACGATGACCCAGAACGGCGAGAACGCCCCGTCCTCCAGATGTATGTGCGCCACTTTGACCTCCGGATTCCACCGCGGATATGGTTATTAAAATCTTCGCTCCCGTTAATAAGGTGGGTCCGCCGCGCGAGGCCGTTTAATAACCCGCGTGTGAGGCGAAACAGACAGATACTCCGGAGCCAGTATACGTGCCCAGGTCCCTAGATGCTGACGCCAACCCACATCGTCGTCGTGGTCCTCGTGGCCATGCTCCTGAGGCTCGACAAGAACGAGTGGTTCATCGCGGTCTTGTTCGGCGTCGTGATAGACGCCGACCACCTGTTCGCTCTCCCGCGGTACGTGTCTGCCAACGGGTGGAGCGCGGTGCTCAACCAGTCCTGGGACGACAGTTCAGGCCTCCCGTGGAAATCGTGGTTCCACTACCCGATGGCCGCCATCGTCGTCGGCCACCTGTCACTCGGGTGGAGGTTCGCCCTCCCACTCGCCTTCTGGTCCATCCACCTGGGGATGGACGGACTCCAGCAGGTGCTCGGGGACCTGAACATGGCCGTCGAGTCCGCCCTGTTGCTGGGCGCGTCCGCCGGGATCGTGTTCTTGACATACTCCGACTGGTCGCTCGTGAGCGGCCGGACGGGCCTGAGGGCGTACGCGGACCATGTCGCGTCCTCCTCGAGGGCGAGGCTGTCGAGCCTCAGGG
>JAABQR010000089.1 GCA_011391345.1 Methanobacteriota archaeon
CTCAGAGGCTTCGTGTGGGACAGCCACTACGGGTCCATGTCGGGCAAGGGCTCGACGGGGAACGCGGTGAGGGACCTCGTCTCAGGCTCAGTGAACGCCGCTCCTTTGTGCCTGCAACTGGCGCCTGGGAAAGGCAGCCTGAACACGCTCATCGAGTCGGTCGACCACGGCTACCTCGTCTGGGCGGGCCAGGGCGCCCATACCAGCAACACCGAGACTGGCGGGTTCTCGTTCGTCGCCAGCCCGGGCCTGATGATAGAGGGCGGCGAGGTCGTCGGCGGGGTAAGGGGCGTGATGATATCAGGGAACATCAACGACCTCATGATGAACGTGGAGCGTGTCGGCGCGGACGTTGTCGATTTCGGTGGCTCCCTTATGCCTAGCGTCCTCTTCAGGGATGTCAAGATAACCACAGGCTGAACGCGATGTCCCGGAAGGTCGCTCAGACAGCTCTCAGGAAGAAGGTGGTGTTCGTGGACAAGGTGCTCACCAAGACCTACGGTGAGAAGAGCGCGCGCGCGGGCGAGGACCCCGTGGACACCCTCGTGGAGACGATACTGTCCCAGAACACTACCGATGTGAACTCCCACAGGTCCTTCCAGGCGCTGAAGAATGAGTACGGCGACTGGCACGAGCTCCTCGGGGAGGACCACGCCGTCGTCTCGAAGATAATACGGTCAGGCGGCCTCCCGGACATCAAGGCGAGGAGGATCCTGGACGCGCTCGAGTTCATCAACCGCGAGCGCGGGAGGATAGAGCTGGACTTCCTGCGCGACATGAGCCCGTCCGAGGCGGATTGTTGGCTGGCCCAGATGAAGGGCGTGGGCCCGAAGACGCGGTCCATCGTCCTCCTGTTCTCGCTCGGCATGCCGGCGTTCCCCGTTGACACGCACATCCATAGGGTCACGGGGCGTCTCGGCCTGATAGGCCCTAAGGTCTCAAGAGAGAAGGCCCAAGAAGAGCTCGGAGCGCTCGTGCCAAAGTCAGAGTACTACAACTTCCACATCAACCTTATAGAGCATGGCCGGGCAGTCTGCAGGGCGCGCAGGCCCGTGTGCGAGGCGTGCGTGGTCACCGGTGCGTGCGACCACTTCTCGACGGCCCGGAAGGGGCATTCTTGATATATCCTCGATACCTCATTCGTGATGCATGAGGTACAGACTGCTGGAGCACACCGCGGATGCGATGGTCGAGGTGTATGGCGCCACCCTTGGCGAGCGCTTCGCCAACGCCGCGTACGCGTTGTTCGACCAGATGACCGATGTGACGAAGGTCTCTCCGACCGGGGAGGTCAGGCTGGAGCTCCAGGCGGACAACCGCGAGCAGCTCCTCGTGGACTTCCTGCAGGAGTTGCTGTTCCTCCACGATGTCCAGGACCTCGTGTTCAGCGAGTTCGAAGTCGACACGGACGGTAGGAGACTGGTCGCCAAGGCCAGAGGGGAACCGTTCGACGAGAAGAAGCATCCGAAGAGGTCGGTGGTGAAGGGAGTGACCTACCATCGGCTGGAGTTCGACGACGACAAGAAGACCGTGACAGCCCTCTTCGATGTGTGAGGTGCCATCTTGAAGGCGTCCGCGAAAGCCTACCCCATCCAGGGGTTGATCAAGTACCATGGCCTCAGGGACGAGGTCCTGAGACTGCCGTATCATGACTCGATATCGGTCGCCACATCCCCCACGGAATCACACACGACGATAGAGTTCGGCGGCTTCGGGAGGGACAGCGGTCAGCTGGACAATAGGGAGCTGCAGGGCAGGGAGCTGGAGCGGGTCGTGACCGTCGTCGACGAGGTCAGGCGCAGGGCCGGGTCGGATGCCCGGTTCAGGATGATGTCGAAGAACAACTTCCCCTCGAACGTGGGGCTCGGGTCGTCGGCTTCGGGGTTCGCGGCGCTCGCCCTGGCCAGCAGCGAGGCGCTCGGGCTCTGCCTCACCCTGGAGCAGGTCTCGATGATAGCCCGGAGGGGAGCTGGGTCGGCCACTCGGTCCGTGACCGGCGGGTTCTCCAGGTGGAAGGCCGGCCACGACGACGAGGAGTCGTATTCGTTCCAGATAGCGTCCGAGGAGTTCGAGATGGGGATAGTCGTCGCGCTGGTCCCCGCGTTCAAGTACACGGAGAGCGCGCACAAGGCCGTGCTCGGGTCGCCGTTCTTCCACTCGCGTCTCGCCTACATCCATGGCGCTCTCGCGGAGATGGAGAGCGCCATCAGGAAGAGGGACATCGACCGCGTCGGCATGCTGGCGGAGCGCGACTCGCTCATCCTGCACGGGATCACGATGACCGGGCTGGACGAGATGATACTCTGGCGTCCGGAGACGGTCAAGGTGATCCTGGAGGTCAGGAAGATGAGGGAGGAGGGCATCCCCGCGTACTTCTCGATAGACACGGGCGCCACCGTATACGTCAACACGCACCCCTCGCGGACGGACGAGGTCGAGGCGCGGATCAAGTCCCTCGGGATCGAGACGCTGAAGTGCGGCGTCGGAGGGTGCGCCTCGGTCGTCAGGGAGCACCTGTTCTGATCACTTGCAGTTCGTCCCTTGGAGGCTGATGGCCTCGTCGAGCGAGAGCTCGC
>JAABQR010000102.1 GCA_011391345.1 Methanobacteriota archaeon
ACCGGGCCCTTGAGGAGCTTCACCTCGGCGTCGGCTTCTAAAGTGATCCCGAACGCGGCGCCAATACCCGTCGGTATGGCATTCACTATGGTCGCCGCGCCCCTGCACGCCGCCCTGCCTATCATGACAGCGCCCTCCTGGCAGCTGCACGCATCACGTCCACGTCAGGCTCGATCCCGGTCCACGACCTGAACGATTCGGCCCCCTGGTTCACGAGCATGTCGAGTCCGCCGAGCGCCTTCGCCTTCCTGGCGGCCGCGAATCTCATTGATCTGGTCACGCGCGGGTTGTACACCATGTCGAAGAACACGACCCCGCGCCTGAACAGTCGTGCGGGCACGGGTGCCGCGCCGCCCACTCCATCCGTGCCGAGAGGGGTGCAGTTGACCACGACGTGGAACGCCTTCTTGGTCCGCCTGAGCGACTCGGTGGTCATGGCCTCGACGCCCATCTCCTTGGCCATCCTCGCCCCCTTCTTCGGGTCCCTGGCAGCGACCGTCACGTGCGCCCCCGCGCGCGCCAGGCCCAGGGTCGCCGCTCGAGCCGCTCCCCCTGCGCCGACGACGAGCGCTTCCGTGTCAGGACCTATGTGTGTTTTTGGTTCAATCGCCTTCATGAATCCTATGATATCTGTGTTTTTACCGTGAATATGAGTGCCTTCGAACCTGACCGTGTTCACTGCCCCTGTCGATACGGCTTCCGGGTCGAGGTGGTCGCAGAGTGCATGCACTTTCTGCTTGTGCGGGATGGTCACGTTGATACCTGAGAACCCGAGCCTGCGGAATGTCTTGAGCGTGTCCCTGCCTAGCGCCTCTGGGGGCAAATCGAGGTTCAGGTATGTCCCCGCAAGGCCCGCCCCGTGGAGCGCAGCCTCCTGCATCGGCTTCGACACCGAATGATGGACCGGATGGCCCAGGAGCCCGAGGATGAACCTGTCCTCACTGTCCAGAGATGATTGCGATTCAATGTCGAGCTGGCCAGGAGCGGCGGGCTTCCCCTTGAGGCTGCAGTACACCATGGACGACCCCATCTGCCGGGCGCACACCCTCGTCAGCTGCCCCTGGTCCCCCATGCCTATGAGCACGAACCTGTCGCCTGCTGCCGAGTGCCGCAGGCCGAGCGACGCGAGCATCAGTGCCTGCCCCGCGTCCTCGCACGGCATGGCTACCTTGCCGAAATCACCGGCCTTGCACGCCCTTGTCAGGGCTTTCTCAACATCCTTCGCGACCGCGGGTCGGCCGAAGTGGAACGATGCGATCACCGAGGGTTTCCTGTCCCTTCTTCTGAGCTCTCCTAGCAACCTGCCGTCCCTCTGGAGTTCGAGGTCCACATACTCGAAGCCGGCGCTTAGGACGGCCCTCAATGCCTTCTCCCTGGCGCCGCCCCTGAGCCTGGACCTGCCCCCCTCGTCAGACGATCGAAGAGTGGCTATCGCCGGCCCCCGGACAGCATCCCTCACCTTGGACAGGGTCCTGGCATCGAACCTGGGGATGCGCAGATGGTCGAGCCTGACCTCGACCAGGTCAGCGCCTTCCCTGAATGCCTTCCTTGACGAGTCAGATACTCCCGAGACGCTCCTCTCGACGAGAGAAGCGACGATGTAGGTCATCCCTCACTTCTCCCGTATGGTCTCTTCGACACGCATGCCGAAGTGCCTGCCGGCCCTCTCGATCTTGAGCGTGATGGCGTCCCCCAGCTTGAGCCTCGAGACGGAGACGACCTTCCCTTTCGAGTACACTCGGATGGTCTCGGCGTTCTGGACGATCGTGGAGAACCGCTCTCCGTCGACGTCCGCCTCGATGAGCAGCAGGGGCCGTCTCTCGACCTTGGTCCTCCCGACCACGACCTTCCTGGTGTGTCCGTCCGCGCCAACGACGAGCGCCTCGTCCCCGCCCTGAAGCTCGGAGAGGTACCTCGTGGTGCCGTCGGGCATGAGTATGTACGCGTGCACTGGTCCCGCGTTGACCCTGAAGGGCCGCGAGGCCGCGTACTCGGACTCCAACGATTCGGAGTGTATCAGGAACATGCACGAGGACTGGTTGCCTATCAGCATGCCCTCGCCGACGCTGAGCATGGAGCAAGTGTCTATGCACACCCTGTCCCCGAGCCCCAGCTGCCTCAGGACGGTTATCCTCCCCTCCTGCAGGTCGAGCTTCGGGGCGCCCTCTTCCAGGATCTTGCGGAGCTTGCCAAGCTCCTCGAGCTTCGAGGGGACGAACAGGACCCCGTCCGCGCCCTTCTCCATCGTCTCGAAGAAGAGCTTCGCTTCCTCGGCGGTCCTGGCGAGCATGAGCAGCTTCGAGCCGGTGCCTTGGAAATGGACTATGAGGTTCTCGAGCGGGATGACCTTCCAGTCCTTTGCGGATATGATGATGTTCTGAGTGCGCTCGGCGGCCTTCTTGGCGGCGACCTCGTCCGTCTTCTTCTTGATCTCGACGAGTCTGCCGATCTTCTGGCCGTCCTCGAAGAAATCCGAGCCGTCGAGGATGATGGACCTGAACCTGCCGAGCTTGGCGAGGGCTTGGTCCTTCTTGTCCAGGACAACCGTGTCGAAGCCGTTCTCCAGAGCGGCGAGCACGATCCTCTTCCTCGATTCGCCGCTCGGCTGGTGGATGGCCCCGACCCACACCTTGCGGTCGATCAGGGCATTCACCTCCTATACGCCTCTCCTGGGGGCATGCCGTCGAAGACCACCTTTCGGATGGCCTTCGTGATGCCCACGACGTCGTCGTGTTGGAATACATTCCTGCCTATGGAGACGCCTTTGGCGCCAGCAGTCATCGCCTCGCTCACCATGGTGAGGAGCTCCGCGTCGGAGCCCATCTTTGGCCCACCCGCTATGACGACAGGTATGGGTGTCCCTTTCACGACCTGTTTGAAAGTGTCTATGGAACCCGTGTAGCTCGTCTTCACGACATCGGCCCCCAGTTCCGCGGAGAGTCGCGCGCAGTGTTTGACCGCCTCCACATCGAACGCGCTCTTGACGTTCTTTCCCCTGGGGTAGCACATAGCCAGGAGCGGCATGCCCAGCTCCCTGCATCGGTCCGCGACCGAGCCGAAGTCGGCTACCATCCTGTCCTCGTCGTCCCCGCCCAGGTTACAGTGTATGGATACGGCGTCAGCGCCGAGGGCCGCCGCATCGTCCGCCCGCGCCACAAGGACCTTCAGGTTGGGGTCCGGTGACATCGATGTGCTGGCTGATATGTGGACTATGAGTCCCAGTCTCGACCCCACAGACGGGCCTGCAAACGGGACGAGCCCTTTGTGAATGACGATCGCCGAGGCTCCGCCCTCGGCGAGCTTGTCCACAGTGCTCCGTATGTCCTCTATGCCCTTGACTGGACCTAGGGATATCCCGTGGTCCATGGGCACAATGACGGTCTTGCCAGTCCCCTGGTCGAAGATCCGCCTCATCCGAATCGTCTTGCCCGTCATCAAATCACCAATGTCTTGCCGTGCTACGGTGTGTCAATGCCGTCGCCATTGCGCTGGACGTATAAGTCCCTTGCTACACCTTGGCAGTGCGAAGGCGTACATTATGTCGCAATATTAATGTATTGTTGTACACATGTAGTCATCGATTTCCATGTGGGACAAGATAGCGAACTACTTCGAGAAATACCCTTCACAGGCGAAGGTCGCCAGATATCTCTTGAGGTACGGCTTGCGGATCGACAGGGACCATGTCTTCTGCGGCGATGTGAGAATCGCAGACTCGTCGCTCGCGAGGGCCGCGGGTGTGGACAGAAGGGTGGTCAAATCCACGCTAGAGACCATCAAGGGCGACCCAACACTCCTGAAGTTCTTCTCGCAGCTGCAGCCTACGAACCACCTGAAGAACGCCGCGTCCGCCATGGGCTGGAGTGCGATTGAGATCGTACCGACGGACGCTCATGAGCCAGGCATCATATCGTCCGTGGCTGAGATACTGTCGAGGTCGCAGATCAGCATCCGGCAGGCCATCGTGGACGACCCCATGACCTCCGAGGAGCCGAAGCTGTTCATTGTGACTGAAAGCCAGGTCCCGTCGGACTTGATACCCCTGATTCGCCAGTCCAAGGGCGTCAAAGGCGTGACCATATACTGAGCTATGGGCCTGAGGCCGCGGTGATCCGATGCGTCTGGAGGGGGAGCACGCGAGGGCATATCTCGCGATTGCGGTGGCGATGGTATCCATCTCCTTCGCGTCCATATTCATCAAGTGGAGCGAGAGCCCCCCGTTCGTCCTGGCGTCATATAGGTTGGGACTGACGTGCCTCATCCTGCTTCCTATCCTCGTCTATACCGGCGGCCACAAGACCATTCTCTCGTTCCGAAGGGATGAGTGGGCCATCGTCCTCCTCAGCGGTGTGGCCCTTTCGTTCCATTTTGGCCTTTGGATAGTCTCACTCAGTCTCACCCTGGTCTCAACGTCCGTCATACTGGTCACGTCGCACCCGATCTTCGTCGCCTCGGTCTCGCACTTCATCATGAAAGAGCATGTGAGGAAGGTCGCCGCCGTCGGCATCGTGATCGCCTTCATTGGTGTCTGCGTCATCTCGTTGAACGATTACGCTGCTGGCGGGAGCTCCCTACTGGGCGACCTGCTGGCATTCGTGGGCGGTCTCTGCGCCGGCGTGTACTTCCTGTCCGGCAGGATCGCACGCCGTACGATGCCGCTCACGCCCTATGTGTTCTCCGTGTACGGGATATCCGCATTCATACTGCTCGTGTCCGCGGTGGCGGTGGGCGATGATTACATCGTGACGGACGGCAGGGAGCTGACCTTGTTCCTGTTGTTGGCCATCATCCCGACCATATTCGGCCACACGATGTTCAACTACGCCCTGAAGAAGATCCCGGCGCACATCGTGTCCACGAGCGTCCTCGGGGAGCCAGTGGGAGCCTCGTTGCTCGCGTATCTCCTGCTGCCGGGAGAGGTGCCCAGCGCTTGGATCATACTGGGCGGCGCCCTCGTCGTGGGAGGGCTCTACATCGTACTGACCCGGGGCATGCCATCGGGACGTACGTCTGGCGGCGAGCTGGACGTGGAAGATTCCGTGAGGCCTTAACGAATGGCCCCAACGGGGCCCACCGTACCTTTCAAGCGATAACAATAATAGGCCCCGAATCAACACTGGTATCATGGGCCACAATCTAGACGAGGTCGACAGGAAGATCCTGAGGGAGCTGCAGACCGATGGCCGGGCGTCGTTCAGGGACATATCATCCCGCATAGGCGTGAGCACACCGACCGTGAGCGCCAGGGTGCAGGCCATGACGGACATGGGTCTGATCAAAGGTTATTCGGCGGTCCTGGACGCCGACATGTTGGGCCAGGTCTCCGTCGTGATATCTGTCGATGTGAAACCCTCCGACGTGGAGAATGTCTACTCGAAGCTCGTCGATGAGGAGATGGTACGCCAGCTCTTCATCCTCTCGGACTCGCGGCTCATGCTCATGGTGTCGTATTACAACCAGATCAAGTACAAGCGGTTCATCGAATCCCTGTCCCAGATACCCGAGATAAGGGGATTGACGACCTCCATGGTGCTGAAGGCGCCGAAGGAGGCCCAGAGGGCAGCGCTGACGGACGAGGCGGGTCTGCTCATCAGGTGCTACTACTGCGGCCACCTCATCCACGACGAGGGCGTCAAGCTGAAGATAGACGGGAGATACCACTACCTCTGCTGCGGCGTGTGCGCGAAACTGTACAAAGAGAAGTACGACAAGCTGAAGAAGTCGGCTTAGGCGTATCGGTCTCCCCCCGATACGTGCGGGCCAACTGGGCCCTGCGGCTCTCTACTTCGTGTACTTGTCGGGGTTCTTGTCGAAGGCTGTCTTGCATCCAGGCGCGCAGAAGAAGTATTCCTTCCCCTTGTGTACAGACTTCCACCTTGCCGTCTTTGGGTCGACATCCATCTTGCATATGGGGTCTATCGCCATCTCTCCACCTCTCAAATCTAGTGGGGAGCGGAGCCAGGTTCTCAGTTGCGGGGCATAGAGTGGGGTCTAGCTCCGCTCCTGTTTCTGACCAACACCGCTTATCGAGATATCTCTTGTCCCTTACCACTCGGGCCCTTCACCGGAACGAGCGAGGTATATGTGAATTGACAACGCTTATATTCCACACCCGGCATGACCACCATCCAGATGCTGGTGAGATAGAATGGCGATATTCGAGAAATCATCCGAGAAGGCCGTCACAAGAGCGATAATCGCCGGATTCACGAAGGACATGGAGAAGTTCGCGGACACCGATGTGATCGTCGTAGGTGGCGGGCCGAGCGGGTTGATAGCTGCACGCGACCTCGCCCTGAAGGACGTCAAGGTCCTCATCATCGAGAGGAACAACTACCTGGGTGGCGGTTTCTGGCTCGGCGGCTTCCTCATGAATACCATCACCATCAGAGCGCCGGCCCATAAGATACTGGACGAGCTCGAGATTAAGCACGAGGAGTTCGAGAAGGGGCTGCACGTCGTGCCGGGGCCACTGGCCTGCTCCAAGCTCATTGCTGCCGCGTGCGAGGCTGGCGCGGGAGTCATCAACATGTGCTCGTTCGATGATGTTGTCCTTAGGGAGAAGAACCGCGTGAGCGGTGCTGTTGTGAACTGGACACCAGTGTCCCTGCTCCCCAAGGCCGTGAACTGCGTCGACCCCATCGCATTCGAGTCGAAGCTTGTGATAGATGCCACTGGACACGACGCGGTGGTCGTCAAGAAACTGGAAGAACGGGGGCTGATCAAGACCCCGGGTTTCGGAGCCATGTGGATAGAGAAGAGCGAGGACGCGGTCGTGGAACACACCGGTCTTGCACATCCTGGACTCATTGTGGTCGGCATGTCCGTGTCGACGACCTTCGGTCTACCCAGGATGGGTCCTACGTTCGGTTCGATGCTCCTATCGGGCCGGAAGGGTGCGGAAGTCGCGTACAAGCTGCTCAAGAAGAACTGAGTCGGCGGGTGCAGGACGACGTGCGCTTCGTAGGTCGCATGTCAGTTGGCGGGATCCTTCCATCGCCTGTGGAATGACGCGAGGTCGTTCACTGAGGTGTCGTTCTTCGCGGCATGTTCCATGGCCATCACGGCGGCGCTCGCGCCTTCGATCGTGGTGAACATGGGTATCTCGAGCTCGACTGCCAAGCGCCTCATCATGTACCCATCACGCCTGGCCCCGGATGCCTCCGTCGGCGTGTTGATGACCATGTTGACAAGCCCCTTCCTCATGACGGCTATCGCATCTGGCCCGATCTGGTCGGATATCCTATACACGGTGGTCGCTTCGACCCCGATGTCCTTAATCACGGCCGAGGTGCCTTTCGTCGCGTAGATGCCGAATCCCATTCTCGCGAGCCGTGCAGCGAGCTTTGCCGCAACCTCCTTGTCCTGGTCCGCGACGCTCACATACACGTTGCCTGCCTTGGGGAGTTTCTGACCTGCTGCGGTCAGCGCCTTCCAGACCGCCGCTGGATATTCGCGGTCGATGCCCATGACCTCTCCCGTGGACTTCATCTCCGGCCCGAGGATGCTGTCCACGCCGACTAGCTTGAGGAACGGGAACACCGAGGCCTTGACGGCGAAATGGTTGATGGATGTCTCGCCCCTCAGACCCAGCTCGTCCAAAGTCTTGCCCAGCATGACCTTCATGGCGACCTTCGCAAGTGGCACGCCCGTGGCCTTCGATATGATGGGTACGGTCCTGCTCGCCCTCGGATTCGCCTCAAGCATGTATATCCTGCCATCCTTCAAGGCCAGCTGCAGGTTCATCAGGCCGATGGTCTTCAGCGCGAGGGCGACCTTCCTCGTGGTCTCCCTGATCTCGTCCATTGTGGCTGGTGTGAGCGTGATGGGCGGGAGCACCATGGTGGCGTCGCCCGAGTGCACTCCCGCCTCCTCGATGTGCTCGAGGATGCCACCTATGAACACCTCTTTCCCGTCGGATACGGCATCGACGTCGATTTCGACGGCGTTCGTCAGGTACTTGTCGACAAGAATCGGATGCTTCTTCGAGACTTTCGCGGCGTTCCGCATGTATGTTTCGAGCTCGCTCTCGTTGTACACGATCTCCATCGCCCTGCCGCCGAGGACATAGCTCGGTCGTATGAGGACTGGATACCCTATGTCCTCCGCGAGGCCCCTGACCTCCGCGAATGAGAATCCGGTGCCGGACTTTGGCTGCGGGATGCCCAGTTCGTCCATGAGCTTGGAGAATTTCTTCCTGTCCTCCGCGAGGTCTATCGAATCTGGCGGTGTGCCGAGGATCCTAGTCTTCTTGCCCTTGAGCAGTCTCTGGAGCGGAAGTGCCAGGTTGATGGCTGTCTGGCCGCCGAACTGGAGGACCACGCCGTCAGCGTCCTCCTTCTCGATCACGTTCAGCACGTCCTCGACGGTGATGGGCTCGAAATACAGTCTCGTCGAGATGTCGAAGTCTGTCGACACGGTCTCGGGGTTGTTGTTGATGATGACCGCATCGATGCCCTCCTCTTTGATAGCGAGTGCTCCGTGCACGCAGCAGTAGTCGAACTCGATGCCCTGGCCTATCCTGATCGGGCCGCTGCCAATGATGATTATCGTCTTGTTGGCCGACGGCCGCGCCTCGCACTCGCCCTCGAAAGTCGAGTAGAAATAGGGTGTCTCCGCCTCGAACTCGGCCGCGCATGTGTCGACCATCTTGTAGGTCATCTTGGAACTCGATTCCCTCCGGAGGTCCCTGATAGATGCTTCCGACGAGGCTGTTAAGAGTGAGATGTACTCGTCGCTGAAGCCCATCCTCTTGGCCTTGGCGACGGTGGCGGGCTTGAGGCTCCCCTTCTGCAGGTCCGTCTCCATGCGCACGATGTTGGTTATCTTCTGAACGAAGAATTTGTCCCACGATGTGAGCTGGCAAATCCTCTCCAGGCCGACACCGCGCCTGATTGATTCCGCAATCGCATACAATCGCACGTCAGTCGCCCTGGACAGCTCTTTCTCAAGCTCCTCGTCCGTCCATTTCTCCGCCTCGAGCCCTAGTCTGTCCACCTCCAGCGACCTCACGGCCTTCAGGAGCGCCTCCTCAACGCTTCTGCCTATGGCCATGACCTCTCCTGTGCTCTTCATCTGGGTGCCCAGGGTCCTGTCGACGGTGCGGAACTTGTCGAAGGGCCATCTGGGTATCTTCATGACGACATAGTCTATCGCGGGCTCGAATGCGGCGCATGTCTTCTTCGTGATGGCGTTCGGTATCTCGTCGAGCGTCTTGCCAATGGCTATCTTCGCGGCCACACGAGCGATCGGGTATCCCGTCGCCTTGGACGCGAGGGCGGAGCTCCTAGACACTCGCGGGTTGACCTCTATGACGCGGTATTCCTCGGTGCTGGGATGGACTGCGAACTGCACGTTCGCCCCTCCCTCGATGCCCAGTGCGCGTATGATCTTGAGCGAGGCGGAGCGAAGCCTCTGGTGGTCCCGGTCGCTCAGGGTCTGTGCGGGGGCCACAACGATGCTCTCGCCCGTATGGATCCCCATCGGGTCGAGGTTCTCCATGTTGCACACGATGATGCAATTGTCATTCTTGTCTCGCACGACCTCGTACTCGAACTCCTTCCATCCGATGACGCTCTCCTCGATGAGCACCTGCCTTATACGTGAGTAGATGAGCCCACGTCCAGTGATGTCCTCCAGCTCGTGCTCGTCATTGGCGATCCCTCCTCCGGTGCCGCCCAGCGTGAACGCGGGGCGGACCAGGACCGGATACCCTCCGATCTCCGGGACCGCAGCCTTCGCCTCCTCGATGCTCCTGACCGTCTTGCTCCTCGGTATCGCCTCATGGATGTCGAGCATGGTCTTCCTGAAGAGCTCCCGGTCCTCGGACAACGCGATGGCCCGTGGCTGGCTCCCCAGCAGTTCCACGCCTAGTCTTTCGAGCGCGCCCGTCTCAGCCAGCTCGGAGCATAGGTTGAGGGCTGTCTGTCCGCCCATCCCGGACATGATCCCCTGGACCTTCTCCTTCTCGATTATCTTGATGATCGTTGCGAGATTGAGCGGTTCCACATACACGATGTCCGCCATCTCGAGGTCGGTCTGGATGGTCGCGGGATTGGAGTTCACGAGTATGGTCGTGTACCCCTCCTCTCTGAGGGACTTGCACGCCCGGGATCCAGAGAAGTCGAATTCGGCGGCCTGTCCGATGACTATGGGCCCTGAGCCTATGACCATGATCCTCTTGATGTCCTTCCTCTTGGGCATCAGTCGTCCTCCAGCATGTCCTTGAATCGGTCGAATAGGAAGTTGGCGTCCTGTGGGCCTGCGTGCGCTTCGGGGTGGAACTGGACAGAGAATATGGGCAACTCCTTGTGCCTGATGCCCTCCACTGTCCCGTCGTTGAGGTTTGTGAACGTGACATCGAGGCCAGCATCCTCAGCGGAGT
>JAABQR010000091.1 GCA_011391345.1 Methanobacteriota archaeon
CACTCTCAAGCTCACAGCTTGAAGCGGAGGAGTTGGCACAGCCAACATATATGCTACCACACAATTAAAATGTGCGAGGGCCCGGATATTGACCTGGAATGTGATGGTGATTAAAGGTCCAGGCTTGAAGAATCAAGGTCGAATTCTTTGACGGTAGATAACTCGGCTCTGCTACACAGGAGCCTCTAGAACCCGTCGCACTTGAGACCGAATGTCATCGCATACGTCTCCGTGAGCCTTGAGATCTGAATATTCGTACAAGAGATGAACATGGCGCGGTTTGTATGCCTTTGGACCCATCAGACAACCTATAGCATATAAGTATATATATCACATATGCTTTCACAACATCTATATGGATGAAGGCATACTCACAACGCTACGAGACTGTCTCCTTACTAGGACATCCCTAGAGAACCTTCCAGAAGATGTCTGGAGACGAACAAGCGCTCTAAACACCTGGGGCACAAATGCCATCGAAGGGAACACACTCACTTGGCACGATGTCGAGGTGCTGCTCATCAAGAAGCGTAGCATCGGAGACAGGCCAATCGGAGATGTCCTGGAGACTCTGCAGCACGAGAAGGTCTTCCGCAATCTCACCCAGCTAAGAGCCCGGCCTATCACTCTCGTAACCATCCAAGAGCTACATGAAGCAGTCTTCAGAGGGGTGAAAGAAGACGCGGGAACGTGGAGACGCGTGAACGTTCGGATCACGGGATCGAAGCACATTCCCCCGAGAATGGAGAAAGTCGTCAGCGAGATGGATAAGATGATGAAGGAGTACGAAAGCAGGGATGTCAAAGGAGAGAACGTTTTCATCCTTGGAACATGGTTCCACCACACATTCGAATCCATACATCCGTTCAGCGACGGAAACGGAAGAGTTGGCAGGCTGCTGTTGAATCTGCACTTTCTCAGGCATAATTGGCCGCCGGTGAATATCGTTCCACCTGACAGAGACAGATACCTCGACTGCATGGATCGCGGTCACTCGGGGGATCTGTCATTCCTCGTCGACTTCGTAAGAGAGCTCATGGGCAGGTCCATTCTCGACCTGCTGGACCAGCTCGGCACATCAGAGGACGAACTGAGACCTCTGACGCATTTCGAAGACATGTCTGGGCACTCGGCGAAGTACTTGCGCCTGCGAGCCGGGCAAGGGAAGCTTCCAGCACTGAAGATATCAGGGGATTGGCATACCAGCAAGAGGGTCATCCGTTTGTATCGGAAGGAAGTAGGCAGAAGCTAGACGGGACGCAAAGCTTCGCGGTCATAGTGGCATATGCGTAGCCCGGATATTGACCCGGAATTTGCCGGTGTTTAAATGTCCAGGCTTGAAGACTCGAGGTCGAGTTGTTTGCCAGTGAGAAACGCATAGACTTGTGGGCAGCCCTCGATTCCAGGATATCCAGACTACCAGGGATACTTGCCTGCGGACTTCATTGCCTTCGAGATGGCATCTGTCATTGCAGTCGTAGCTTCGGAAGCAGCTCCGTCGAATGTATCTTCGGAATGACTGCGACAGAAAGGCTCTGCCCTGTAGGCATAGTCTATGTCCCTCGAAGAACTGATGATGGCGCCGTATCCGTCCGAGTTCAAGCAGGCCATCGCATCTTTCGCGCTGCCGCCCTGAGCACCGTATCCAGGGACCAGGAAGTACGTCTTGGGCATAATCTTCCTGAGTACTCTCGCTTCACTTGGATAAGTAGCTCCCACCACAGCCCCGACGCTGCTATAGCCTCTCTCGCCCAGAACACCATCCCCCCACATCTTCACGTTTATGGCCATGCTCATGTAGTTCGGGGAGACTGTGACCTTGTCCGCTTCACCGAGCTGCCGCATATTCGAGAAGAGAGGAGCAGTCCCGTCATCTGCAAGTCCCTGCCGCACCTCATTCATCCATGGGCAGTCAACCACGTGAAGGAGATCCTGTAACTGTCCGGAAGATGGATTAGACGTCTTGACCAGCACGAAGATGCCTTTCTGATGAATCCGACAATCGTCCAGAAATGGTTGCACACCATCAAAGCCGAGATAGGGACTGACCGTGATGGCGTCCACGTCGTAGACTCTCGTCTTGCCTTTCCAGAATTCAACCTCACCGATGTGTCCTGAGGAATAGGCTTCGGCCGTTGATCCGATGTCATTCCTCTTCGCATCTTCAATGACAATCAGGCCTGCACTCCTTGCATATCTCACAGTCTCCTCGAATGCCTTGACACCGGGAGCACCGTACGCCTCGTAGAACGCAATCTGAGGTTTCACCAGGGCAACCTTGTCCTTGACAGCGTCAATGATTCCCTTGTTGAATGCCAAGTAACAAGCCGACACTGCTTCAAGGGTCTCGCCGTATTTCGATACCGATTCCTGTTTAAGGAATGCGGGGATGAGACCGAGCCGCGGATCTAGTCCTACACAGACCACAGTCCGCTTGTCATCGATTGCATCCATCAGCCGGTCGCTGAATGTCCTCATCCCACGCCACCATTGGGACATGCGGTATGAGGGTTAAATCCTCTCCCTACGGACTTGGACATTGACCCAAATATAAATTCGGCGTTATTCATTAAAA
>JAABQR010000092.1 GCA_011391345.1 Methanobacteriota archaeon
GATGTCCAGCGCCTTCCTCACGAACTCCTCGGCATCCTTCGACCTCAGGGTGACCTTGCACCCGATCTGCATGCCCTCCCTGATGCCCAGGTCCCTGTTGGTCGTCTTGGCGACGGTCCTGACGGGCTTCCTGCCCGTGACCATCTTCAGGACCTTCTCCGCCTTCAGGAGCCTCTCGCCCGCATCGCCGACACCGATGTTGATGACGGCCTTGTCGAGCCTGATGCCCCTCATGTCCTGGCTCATGCTATCCTCGCCTCCATGAGCTTGATCTCAGGGAGCTTCTCGCCGACCACGAACACGTTCTCCTTGACCGTGGACGGCCCCTCCTTGAATGTGACTATGTTCGAGGCCGAGCCGCGCTTGACCACGCAGCTCTCGACGGTCTGCACGGCGCCCGGGTGCGAGCCGCCCGTGAGCAGCGCGAGGCTGCCCTTGTCCAGCTTGAACGCCTTGAGCACACGCTGGGACGGCACCTCGATCTTGAGCACATCGCCGGTCTTGTACTGGTCCTTCGGCAGGAGGAGGTTCCTCCCGTCGTGGAGCGTGACCTGGGTCTTGCCCCCGCGGACGGTGGTCTTGCGGTCCACCCTCGCGAGCTTCCAGCCGCTCTCGTTCTCGTCGATCGGCAATGCCCTGAGCTTGCCCTTGTAGTCTATGAGCATCCTGTAGCTCGTCTTCGTCCCCTTCAGCGTGAGCACGTCCATGAGGCCCACGGGGAACTTCGGGTCTGTGACGACCCTGCCGTCGACGAGCACGGTCCTGCTGCCGAGTATGAACCTGGCCTCTCTGGCGTTGTCGCACACCTTCAGCATGTCCCTCAGGACGGTGCCGACGGGCACGCTCTCGAGCTGGCCGTGCGGTCCAGGCCTGGGCTTCGCGACCCAGTGCGAGGTCTTCCTCGGGACGGTCCACGTCCTCGGCGCCGTCATCCTCTTCATGTGCTTCTTCATGAGCGTCTGGCCTCCTTCAGGCCGTCGAGCTTCTCCTTCCTCCACGGGTCGGAGAGGTCGAGCTTGGTTATCACGACATTAGACGGGTCGACAGCCCTCTGCGTCAGGGTGCCGTCCGCCTTCGCGACTGTCACGTTCTCTATGATTATCTTGCACTCGCTCAGGTCGACCCTGGCGACCTTGGACTCAACGCCCTTGATGCCCTCGCCGCCCCTGAGGACCTTGACCGTGTCGCCCTTCCTGACCGTCAGGGAGCGCACGTTGTACTCCCTCATCAGCGCCGAGTCGAGGTGGGCCGCGACCATGCGCCTCTTCATGTGCAGCGGCGCGTTGGCCCTCGCCTTCCTCTGCTTCCTCGCCTTAGTGCTGTTAGTGGTTGTCATATGGATCATCCTCACACTATCATCGAGGCCGTGGCCGCGATCCTTGGCCACCTCTCAGCGGCCTCCCTGGCGACGGGCCCCTTGATGTCCGTGCCCTTCGTCTCGCCCGTGTCCGTGACTATGACCACGGCGTTGTCCTCGAACTGCACCATGGTGCCCTCGGGCCTCCTGAACGGCCTCTTCTGCCTCACGATGACGGCGCGGAACATCTGCTTCCTCGTCTCGGGCGAGCCCTTCTTGACCGTGACGATCATCACGTCGCCCAGGGCTGCGCTCGGATACCTCCTCTTGACGCCGTGGTAGTTCAGGACTGCGATGACCTGGACTATCTTCGCGCCCGTGTTGTCGATGCAGTCCAGCCTCGCGCCTGTGGGTATTCCCCTCGTCTGTCTTCCTGGAAGTCCCTTCATCCTGCTCACCTCACTTCCTGTTCTCCACGACCACGAACGAGACCCTCTTGCTCAGGGGCCTGCACTCCATGATCCCTACCTGGTCGCCCGCCTTCGCCTGCATGCAGGGCGGGGCGTGCGCGAGGTACCTGCTCGTCCTCTTCTCGTACCTCTCGTACTTGGGGATGTACTTCAGGTACTCCCTCTCGACCACGACCGTGCCCTGCATCTTCGCGGATTTCACGGTCCCGGTGAGCTGGGTGCCCCTGACCGGCAGTGTGCCGTGCCACGGGCAGTTCCCGTCCTTGCAGCTCTCCGCAGGCGGCTGGACGTCCAGCCCTATGTCGTTGACCTCTGGGCCGTCCGCCGCTCCCTTGACCTTGTCTGCCATCGTCTCTCACCTTGCTCTCATCTGACCTTCTTGATCCTGTCCTCGGGTCTGAATCTGATGTCCTTCCCGGATACCCTGTGTTCCCCCGTTCCCTCGTGGAACAGGAACTCACAGCAGTCCTTGGGCACGACCTTCTCGGAGCCGCCGACATCGACCTTGATAGTGTTCCTCGTCTCGTCCACGACCTTCCCTATGAGGCCGATGAACGAAGCGCAGGTCGAGTCCAACACCTCCACTTCGAGCCCTATGAACTCCCGTCTCCGGAAATCTCCTGACTTCATGCTCGGTTTACCTGGCGTCCACGGAGAAGCCCAGCTCCTCCAGGACCTCCCTCACCTTCTTCTTGTGGTCGCCCTGGAGCTCGATCCTCCCGTCCTTGTACGTGCCTCCGGCGGCGCAACGCGTCTTGAGCTTCTTCGCGAGGTCGTCCATGTCGATCTCGCTGGAGTTTAT
>JAABQR010000093.1 GCA_011391345.1 Methanobacteriota archaeon
AGAACCTCTTGGTGCCCGTCTACGCGACAGGGCCTTACGCTAACGAAGTGATGGCCGACATCGGCCCCATCTGCGGCCTCGCAGGCGAAGTCGCGAGGTTGGGCAAGGTGGAGATCGTGCGCGACTCCCTGGACGACGAGCGGGTCGAGACCATCCCTGGAATAGACGATGAGGAGATCCGCCAGACCATGATGTGCATCCCGCTCAAGAGCAAGGCCGGCGAGGTCGAGGGCGTCCTGGACCTGTACCGGGACAAGACCATCGGATTCACCATGGCCGAGTGGGAGATCGCGGAACCGTTCGCGGCACACGCGGCCATCGCACTGGAGAACGCCATGCTCAGGGAGGAGCTCAAGACGAACTTCGAATCGGTCCAGAAGGCCTTCGCAGACATGAAGGAGCTGGACAAGGCTAAGGACAGCCTCGTGAACACCATCTCCCACGAGCTCAGGACCCCGCTGACGACCATCCTCGGATATCTGGAGATGGCCTCGGAGGGCATGTACGGGGACACGAGCCCGAAGCTGAAGGACAAGATGCAGGCGATGGTGAACTCCGTCAACCGGATCAACGCGCTCGTCGGCAAGATGCTTGAGATGTCCAGGCTGCAGGACGGCACGCTGGTGCTCGACATCGGGCCCGTGAACCTGGCCATGCTCACGAAGGAGGTCGCGAAGGAGCTCGAGAACGATGTGAACTCCAAGAAGCACACTCTATCCATCATGTTCGGGAACGAGCTCCCGGTCACGGATGCGGACAGGCTCCGCATCCACGACGTGATGTTCAACATGCTTCACAACGCGGTCAGGTACACCGGGGAAGGAGGGAAGATCACGATAGGCGCGGACATCCTTGGCGGCAAGGTCCACATATGGATCAAGGACACGGGCAGGGGCATAGTCGAGGGCGACAAGAAGAAGGTGTTCGACCGATTCTTCCTCGTCGACGAGGGGCTCGTGCGCGAGGACGGGCGCGTGGGCATAGGCCTGTACGTGAGCCGGGAGATCGTGAGGAAGCACGGCGGCGACATGTGGTTCGATAGCAAGGAGGGTGCCGGGAGTACGTTCCACTTCACCCTGCCCCTGAAGCAGAGATGAGCCTCGAACGATATCCCTTTTGTCAGCAACTATCATGAAGCATCTGCATCTGAGCGCACTTTTACAATACAAAGAATGGTAAAGGGTTGTTCAAGGGGTTTCTGGGCCGGACAACGGCGCTCACTTCTCACACGAGAGAGTCTCGAAGACCTCGGGCGCGGGCCAAGACGGGTCCTCCGTCATGTACCTGTGCATCGCCTTCGCCGCGCGCTTGCCGTCGCCCATCGCCAGGATGACCGTGGCCGCGCCGGACGCGATGTCGCCTCCTGCGAACACGCCCTTCTTCGATGTCCTGCCCGTCTCGTCCACCGCGATCGTGCCCTCCTTGGTCGTCTTGAGGTTCGCCGTGGTCATGGGGACCAGGGGGTTGGGGCTCTGCCCGATGGCTATGAGCACGTTCTGGCAGTCGATCCTGAACTCGGAGCCGGGGATCTTGATCGGCCTCCTCCTGCCGGACGCATCTGGCTCTCCCAGCTGCATCCTGATGGCCTCGACCTGCTTCACGTTGCCGCAGTCGTCCCCGATGAACTTCACGGGGGCCGCGAGCAGCTCGAAGTGGACGCCCTCCTCCTTGGCGTGGTGGACCTCCTCGCGCCTCGCGGGGAGCTCGGCGTCCGAACGCCTGTAGAGGATGACCGACTTCTTCGCGCCCAGCCTGAGCGAGGTCCTGGCGCAGTCCATGGCGACGTTGCCGCCGCCGAGGGTCACGACCGTCTCGCCCACGCGTATGGGTGTGTCGTACTCCGGGAACTTGAACGCCTTCATCAGGTTGGTCCTGGTGAGGAACTCGTTCGCTGACATGATGCCGTTCAGGTTCTCGCCCGGCAGGTTGGTCCAGTTCGGCAGGCCAGCGCCCGTGCCGACGAACACGGCATCGTACTCCTTGAGCAGGTCGTCTACGGTCTCGGCCTTGCCGACGACGCGGTCCGTCATGATATCGACGCCGCTCCTGCGGATGTAATCGACCTCGGCCTGGACGATCTCCTTCGGCAGCCTGAACTCAGGGATGCCGTACACGAGCACACCGCCGCAGTACTGGAGCGCTTCGTACATGGTGACCTTGTGGCCCAGCTTGGCCAGGTCGCCCGCGACCGTGAGGCCCGCGGGGCCAGCGCCCACGACCGCGACCTTCTTGCCGGTGGGCGGGGGAATGTCTATCTTCCCGTGCTTCTGCTCCCTGCGCTCCCAGTCCGCGAGGAACCGCTCGAGCCTG
>JAABQR010000094.1 GCA_011391345.1 Methanobacteriota archaeon
CGCCTGCCTACGCCGACGGGCTCGTTCTTCTTGCCCACGACGCAGTTGCCCTCGCACTGGTTCTCGTACGGGCAGACCCTGCCGCACACGGCGGGCAGGTTCTGTTTCTCCCTGATGACCTTGATGGCGCCCGCGAAGTCGCCCTCCTGGACATGCTTGATGAACCCGGGGATGTCGATCTCGACGGGGCATCCGTCCATGCACAGCTTCCTGTTAGGGGAGGGCTTGCACT
>JAABQR010000095.1 GCA_011391345.1 Methanobacteriota archaeon
CGTGGACCGCGCGCGCTTGTTGAACCTGAACAGCGGGAGGGCGCGCATCTGAACGCTGCGAAGATGGCCTAGCCACGATTAAAAGGCTTCCAGTGCTATCACTCGGCGCTCTCGGCGACCAGGGACACGAGCTCCGCCACGGGCATGTCTATGCCCGCCTTCTTAGCGCCGCCAGTGAGGTTCGTCACGCAGAACGGGCACGCGGACACGAGCATCTCCGCGCCCGTGTCCCTCGCCTCTTGGACCCTGAGCGACGCGATGAACTCCGCGCGGTCGTTGAACTGTATCTTGTACCCGCCGCCGGCGCCGCAGCACTGCGAGTCCAGGCGGTTCCTGGGGAGCTCCAGGTACTCGGACCCGGGGAACGCCCTCAGTATCCGCCTCGGCTCCTCGAATATGCCGAAGTGGCGGCCTATGTGGCACGGGTCGTGGTACGCGACCTTCTTGGGGAGCGGTTTCTTGAGCACGAGCCGCTTGTCCTTGATGAGCGTGTCCATGAACTGAGTCATGTGGAGGAGCTCGAAGTCGAGCTTGCCGGCGTACTTCGGGTAGTTGTGGCTCAGGGTCATGAAGCAGCCCGCGCAGGCGGTCACGACCTTCCTGACGCCGCGCTTCTCTATCTCGCGCAGGTTGTGCTTGACCAGGCCGTCCTTCTCGTCGGTGACGATGTCCGTCTGGCCCGTCCTGATCAGCGGGGAGCCGCAGCACCACTCGTCCCCGCCGAGGATGTCGTACTTGATGCCCGCGGCCTCGAGGACCCTGAGGGCGTCCTGGGCGATCCTCTGCTGCCTGTAGCTGGCGGTGCAGCCCGTGAAGTACAATACCTCCGGGTCCTTGGACAGCTTCGCCGTCTTCGGGACCCACGCGGCCCTGTCCTCGTGGGGCTCGTCGTACGGGTTGTGCTTCGCCATGACCCTGGTCCTGAGCGCCTTGTGCCTGTCCAGGGGGCCGACGCCGTTCTTGACGAGCCACTCCTTGACCTGTTCCCAGCGGTCGTTGAACTTGATCTCGACATGGCACGCGACCTGGCAGTAGCCGCAGGCGGTGCAGTTGTACACCCTCTCGACGAACTCCGGGGATATCTCGGGGGCGTTGCCCAGGAGCCGCTGCATGAAGCCGGGGTGGGCGTACTTCTTCAGGTGGTACATCTTGCCCCTGACCCTGTACGACTCGAAACCGCGGTCGGGGTTCAACTGGATGGGGCACACGAAGTTGCAGTAGCCGCATTGGAGACAGGTATGAAGGTCGCGCTCGACCTCCTCAGGTAGTCTAGGATGCGCCAATCCCATCCGAAAACCCCACGCGCATCATATGGACAACATGACGGAAAAGGGTTTGTGGCATCGGTCTCCTCAGCCGACCGACAGTCTCTTCTCGCTCTCCCATAGGCCGTGGATGTTGCACAGCGACACCGCGTACAGAGTCCCTGGCTTGCTGGTCTTCATGGACACGGTCGCCTTGTGGTGCGCGTATATCGTGCTCGTGTCGACGCCCTGGGCGCCCTCGCCGTGGGCGGTGAACTCGACCCTGGCGACCTGGCAGCTGAACTTCTCCCCCTCCGGGTGGAAGTAGAGCGATATCCACCTGATGTGGTGGGCGGTCGTGTTCGGGTGCGCGATCTCCTTGCCGATCATGACAGTGACATCGAATATCTGGTCGGGCGCGACCTTGTCCGGGCACTCGATCACGGGTACGTGCTTCTCCGTCTTCCAGTCGGCCTTGCCGACATGCTCTGAGATGGGCATTTCTCCAAACCTCCTTTCCAGACGCTAAGCGTCCTTGAACGGCCCTTGAACGGGCCAAGGAGTTGATATCCTTTTCACCGGCGGTGTCGGGGCCGTCACCGCCCCTTCTTCCTGTCCAGGAGCTTCTCCTTCTCCCGCCTGACCTTCGTCTCGAGGGCCTCCAACACATCGGACATGGCCTTGTATAGGTCCCAGCCCGCGCCCTTGACATAATACATCGCCCCGTCCGTGTTCAATCTGGCCCTGAGGCTGAACTTGCTCGCGAGGCCCTCGGTGTCGTATGTCGTGACATGGAGGTAGAACACCCTCGGCCGGTTCATCTTGGCGATCCTCTTCATGCCCTTGCCTATCAGTGAGTAGAGCCCGTCAAGAACATCGGGCTCGTGTATCGTCATGCCGGATATCTGGACGAACACCTGGTCCCTGGGCCTCAGGCTCAGGAGCTGCGCCATCAGGTCCGACTGGTCCACCACGCCCACGAGCCTCTCGTCCTCGGTGACGAACAGAGTGGACAGGCCCCGGTCCAGCATCAGGTCGACGACTCGTCCGAGGGTCTCGTCCGGGGACACGCTCGCGACATTCCTCGTCATGATGCCCCCGACCGTGACCTGCGCCCTGGTCCTGCCGTCGAAGACCTTCCTGGGAGGCTTGGGGCTCCGCGGGGGCATGTCACCCTTCGGGGACCAGATGGCGTCCATGACCTCGGTCATGCCCACGACCCCGACCAGCCTGCCGCCGTCGCCTATGACCGGGAGGGCCTTCTCGTTGAGGCCCTCCATGACGACCTGGGCCCTGCTG
>JAABQR010000096.1 GCA_011391345.1 Methanobacteriota archaeon
GGCATTATCGAGCGGTCCCGTGTCGAACTCCATGTCCGTGAACATGCCGACAAGGCCGGTATCGCCGAGTTCGAGCTTCGTGCCACATATGGGGCACCTGTCGGTGTTCAGCTCGACCACAGTGCCACAGTGAGTGCACTCGAATACGAAGTCCGGCTCACCCTTGTCGTCCTCGAGGAAATGCATGACACCGGTCTCGGCGTCGAAGTGCACAACTGGCGAGTGGGCCCTCTCAACGAAGTCGTCCAATGGGATGTCGCGCATCTGCTCTGCCCTGAGCAGCTCGTCGACATCCTCGTCCTTGAGGTTCTTGAGGTAGAATGACTTGCATCTCGGGCACCTGTCCGAGTCGAACGAGACCTGCGCGCCACACTGGAAACATGTGAATGTGCGAGTGACAGCGGGCTTGGGTTGCGCCGCAACCGGGGCCGATACCTGCTCGATGACATTCTGGGTAATCATCATGTCTTCCTCGGTCACCGCATCGGCCTTGAACGAGTCGGCCATATGCTTCCTGGACATCGGTCTGGCCTTGACGACCCTCTTGAGGTGCTTCTTCTCCTCCTTGACCGTGACGTACTTGCCCTTCCTCTGCTCAGCGGGCTTGTGGAAGCCGAAAACGCTTCCTCGGTCTTTCTTCTGTCCGTCCTTCTCGGCCTTGGGGTCAGTCATCCGTTCCTTCCTCTGTCCATCAGAGCCTCATGCTAGCTCTAAGAACAAAAGGTGACGCATGGGTTATACGGGTGTCGTCCCGGTAATCAGCCATGATAACACCATGCGATGCTGGCTGGCGTCGTCAGAAGCGCGCTTTGAGGACGATGACACCGTCCTTGCGCGTTATGTCCACAGACTGCTTCCCTGTCAGATGGTTCGTGCCCCTCATCTTGAGGACCTCGATGTACTTCCTCCTGGCGTCCCCCTCGTCGGAGAGCATCAGGAGTATGACGCCGTCGACCGCGTACGATATCTCAGCCGGGTACATCTCGCCCGGGCGGACCTCGCCGGTCAGGAGCGTCACGGCCTGCCAGTTCTTCAGCCGGGTGGTTAGGTCGAACGCGAATATCCTGTAGTCGTCCTTCATCATCGTCCCCACGACCGTAATGGGGTCGATCACTATCCTGGCGGGCATGACCTCGGCGATCTTCGCGTCTATGAGGTCGAGTATCTCGCTGCCGGAACGCTTCCTGAGCTCCGTCCCGAGGTCGTAGTACACTACCTCCTTGCCGTAGAACTCAGGCTTGGCGAACTCGAACTGAGACGCGTACCTCAGCATCCACTGGGCCGGCTCGCTTAGGGTGCTTATGTACAAGCCCTGTTCCCCCTTCTCGGCCCCGGAGAACAGGAACTTCTGGGCGAACGTGGTCTTACCCGCGCCAGCGCTGCCCGCGACGAGCACGACCGAAGGGAAGGGGAAGCCGCCTTCGATCATGTCATCCAGTCCGGGGATGCCGCTATACAGTCTCGGGAATCCGTTGGTCGTCATGCTCCAATCACATCCTTGACTTCGACTCCGGCCTGCGCCCCGGGCGCGGCCGACACCTTGGCGATCCCTGGCGCCATCTGCATGACCTGCATGTCCGGGGTCAATTCTATCACCATGTCGGCGATGCTCGATATGTACTCGAACAGCGGTCCATGGAGCTCCTTGTCCATCACGAGGGCCGTGACGATGTGGCCATGCTTGTTCTTCATCACGAGCGTCACGAACTTCGACAGGAACGCTTGGACGCTCTCCATCGAGTTGTAGGTGAGGAGCGTCGCGACGTTATCCAAGACGATGAATTCGGCCTCGGTCAGATCCGAGGACGCACCTATGGACGTGCCGTTCCCTCCCGAAAGGAAGTCCGCGAGTGTCTCGATCTGGAACGGACCACGCTGGAACTCGGATGCCACCGAGCCGCCCTTGGTATCCGATGAGTGGGAGCTTATGGCGTCCACGAAAACGAGGCCGTTCTGGTCTATCCCGTGGAGCTGCAGGAGATGTGAGACGTACTGGTGCGGTCTGTCGATGGTGATCATGATCCCCTTCTTCTTCTTCTCGTCCAACAGGGCCTTGAGGAGGACCAGGTTCACTCTGACGAGGTTGGTGTACTTTGCAGATATGAGGTACAACGCACCTGGGCCGTTCACCTTTATCTCGGAGTTGAGCACCATCACGAGTCGGAGGTCCTTCTCATTCAATCTCGACACACCCATGTCGCATATGCTGTTTGGTCATATCATCATTCCGTTCATATACAGTCCGTCCAGGTTATCAGCGCAGATAATACCGATTGAAGGTCGAAATGGTCGCTCCAGACAGGCGTCGAGTCCTGGGACGCGCAAGTCACAAAGACATGCCACACATCGAAAAACATATAAACGGGACCCAGTATTGTCCTGACTGCGTCCAGACTGATGGCATGTTCTGACGGCGTTGGTAGTTTGCATGACAGAGACTGAGCTTATTCCTGAACTCGAGGAGAAGAGGGCCCGACACAACTCGGATGCCGAGCGGCACAAGAGACAGCGGGACGATCTCAACGAGAAGACCAGGGAATGG
>JAABQR010000097.1 GCA_011391345.1 Methanobacteriota archaeon
GGTCCTGATCGCACTCGCGGCCGAGGGGGAGAAGAAGCCATACCGGCCGCTCGACGCGTATGTGGTCCCTGCGAAGGATGACATGAGGGAGCACGCGTTCAAGATCGTGGCTGGCCTCAGGTCCGAGGGCGTCCGCGCGGACGTCGACCTGATGCGCAGGACCATGAGCAAGAACCTGAAGTACGCTGCCAGTGTCAACGCCCGATTCGCGGTGATCGTCGGAAAGGAGGAGATGTCCAAGGACTCTGTGACCCTCCGCGACATGGCCAGCGGCGAGCAGAAGCTCGTGCGCGTCGAATCGCTCGCAAAGGATATCATGGCCTAGTCATCACGCATCTGCAGAAGAAATGTAAGTGCCATCCGAGGCATCGCCCCGGATGGTTTGGAGTTTTAGGCGCTACTACGGGAAGAAGCCCCTGAGCTTTGTGGCGTCAGCGACCTTCTTGACTGCGCAGAGGTACGCCGCGTCCCTCATGTTGCACTTGTGCTTCTCCTTCATGTCCCACACTTCGTGGAACGCCTTCGTGATCTTCTGGTCAAGGCGCTGGTTGACCTCTTCCTCGGTCCAGTAGTAGTTGTAGTTGTTCTGGACCCACTCGAAGTAGCTCACCGTTACACCGCCCGCGTTGGCGAGGATGTCAGGGAGCACGAGCACGCCGTTCTTGTACAGGATCGCGTCCGCCTCGAAGGTGGTCGGGCCGTTCGCGCCCTCACCGGATATCTTGGCGACGATCTTGCCAGCGTTGTCCTTCGTGATCACGTTCTCGAGAGCACAGGGCAGGAGCACATCGACCTTGAGCTCGAGGATGGCCTCGTTCGAGACCGGCTTCGAGCCAGGGAATCCCTTGACGCTGCCAGTCTTCTCCTTGTGGGCCTTGACCTCATCGTACTTGAGCCCCTTCTCGTTGATGATGCCGCCCTGGGAGTCGCTCACCGCGATGACCTTCGCGCCGAAGTCGCGCTCGATCAACTTGTGGGCGAACGCACCGACGTTGCCGTATCCCTGGATGGCCACGGTCGCACCCTTGAGGTTCATGCCGGTCTTCTTGGCCGCCTCACGGACGCAGAACACGAGACCCCTGGATGTCGCCTCGGGCCTCCCCAGCGAGCCGCCGATCTCCCTCGGCTTGCCCGTGATGACGCCAGGAACGGCGTAGCCCTTCTGCATGCTGTATGTGTCCATGATCCAGGCCATCTCGCGCCCGCCAGTGTTCACGTCGGGCGCCGGTATGTCCTTCTCCGGGCCGATGATGATGGATATCTCAGAGGCGTACCTCCTCGTCATCCTCTCGATCTCGCCCACGGACATGGTCTTCGGGTTGGCGATGATGCCACCCTTCGCGCCTCCGTACGGGATATCGACGGTTGCGGTCTTCCAGGTCATCCACGAGGACAGAGCCCTGACCTCATCGATGTCCACCTGCGGGTGATACCGTATGCCGCCCTTGTAGGGGCCGCGGGCCTCGTTGTGCTGGACCCTGTATCCGGTGAACACCTTGATCTTCCCGTCGTCCATCCTGACTGGGAAGTTCACGGTCAGTTCCCTCTTCGGGGACTTCAGGACCTCGATCAAGCCCTGCTCGAGCCCGAGGGTCTTGCCGGCCTTGTCGACCATCTTCTTCATTTCTTCAAACGGATTTGCCTTGCCTGCCATTATAACACCATTGGCCTCTCTAGCCGCTCTCAAAGGCTGTTGGCGGCCTGAGCATTAGACTCGCATGGTCAGAACCGATTTAAATGTATCCCATATACTCCCGATGCCCTCCGGACAGGTTGCTACTTTCGGCGCCTCCCGTGCTCGATTCCTTCAAGAAAGAGCCACCGCGTTCGGACGCGGTATATGAGTAGGAGGGTTTTTTTCGAAAATCATCTCAGGGACGTGTCCGCCTCGACAGCCCCATCCGATATTCGGGCACACCCGTCGTCGGTCAGCGGCGGATGTCGAAGCCGACCAGGACCGTCGCAAGCTTCGGGTCGTCATCGAGGCCCGCGCTGCGCCTGATGTGCAGGTCACCCATCGTGGAAGGGCTGGACGAGCAGACGCCCACGGCGAACGGGAGCGCCTCGACCTCCGCGAAAGGCACAGGCGGAAGCACGAACCTGGCGTTCCTGCCAGACCTGCCATCGTAGAACATGACGAAGTCCTTGCCGAGGTAGAGCGTCTTCCTTCCAGGTTCCTCCTCCACCTTGTCCCCGGGGAGGAGCTCTCTGCCAATCACCGTCCCGTCCTCGTCTATGAGCATGACCGTCGCGTGGGGAGGCGGTCTAAAGGATGTGTCCTTGACGATGCATGCGACATGTGCCCGCCTGAGGCACTCGAGGACCCCCTCGTTCCTGACCACGAGCGGGCCGAACGGGTGTATCTCCGACTCGATCTTCTCGACCTTCGAGCGCATCGCGTCGTTCAGGTAGAACGCCTTTCGGACGCCCTTGAGGGCGCGCAACACCGACAGCACGTCGTCCGTCTCGGCCATGGCCACAGCTCCCCCGGCTCACCTGGGCTGGACGGGGCCTATGTGGTGCACCGCGTGCAGCACGT
>JAABQR010000098.1 GCA_011391345.1 Methanobacteriota archaeon
GGCAGGAGCGACCGAACAACAGCGGAGCTCTGGTGTCAGATATCTCGTCGGGCTCTGGGTGTTCGCAATCGGGGCCATCCCCTACGCCATCCACGGCTTGACTGACTGGTCAATCGGGATCCTGCACGACTTTGTCCGCATCTCATTTGTCATGGGCGCAGCCGCCTCGGGGATAGTCTTCGCCTATTCGATCGCGAAGGGGGAGCTGGTCATGTTCACGCCCCCACGGGTGGAGGCCATGGTATCCAGCTCGAAGGCATCCTACAAGTTGCTCCACAGGCACGTGTACCTCGTCGAGGAGGAGAAGCCGGACTTCTCGTTCAAGATGTTCGCGGACATCCTGAAGGGAAGGTGCTTCGACTGCGAGAACGACGACAGCTTCCCGTGCGAGAGCATCGAGTGCAGTACGTGCAGGCTTCCGTGCCCGTGCAGGACGTGCACCAAGTACAAGAGCAGGGCGCAGGGCCTGGTCGTCACGAGGCAGTACCCGCACGAAGTGCGCTCGAAATTCTTCATCCAGACCACTCCGATCTTGTGGCTGTCCACAGTCGCGGGCAAGGAGAACATGGACCCCGCGAAGATGAGCCTGCTGACCGACAACCTCATCAACTTCATGGAGAAGTCGCACAACGGAGTCGTGCTCGTTGACGGCATCGAGTACCTCGTGACGAGCAACGACTTCCCGAAGGTGGCGAAGAGCCTGGACAGATGGACGGAGACGGCCATGACGAGTGACTGCAGGCTCGTCATCACGGTGGACCCGAGGGCGTTCTCGGACAGAGAGCTGGCCCTGCTGGAGAAGAACAAGACGGTCGTGAGACCTTCAGCGGACGACGGGCTGGAAACTGTAGTGGGATGAAAAGGTGGTCCCGACTCCCGGATTTGAACCGGGGGCCTGCTGATTTCAGCGGCTGCAATCGGTCTTGCCGATATCCACACTACAGTCAGCCGCTCTAGCCAGTCTGAGCTAAGTCGGGTCCCAGGCGACGAGAAGCGTGTTGTGGACGCACCTTATCATGAACTCCATATTAAGTGTTTTTCCGAGGACCCCGCAGATTCGCGCGGCCAATGAACAGTCGTAAGCTTCGTAGAAGCTCAAAACCTAAGTTTTATATATTCACAACATTATAACGGGAATGTCCGACGCACGTATGGCAAACGAGGTACAGAAGGCGTCGCGAGGGAGCAACGTAAGCGGGGCGATCATTCATGGAGCCAGATACTGAGAAGATCACCATCCGCATACCTAACAGGCACCTACGTGCCCTAGACTTCCTCGTGGAGATAGACGACTTCCCCTCGAGGTCCGAGGCGATAAGGGTCGCCATCAGGGACCTCATATACGGCCGCATGGAACTCGTGATGGACCGGATGAAGAAGCTCGAGCACGCCGAACAGGTGCTCGCTGAGATGAAACAGTTCGAGGATCAGTACCTGAATAAGTAGTCAGAAACGGGATGGGATGCACTCTAACTACTCTTTCGGAGACTCACCACTCAGGATGACCTCCCCCCTATTTTTTTATTTGTTGGCTAGCGGCGGCGCTGGCCGGAAAACATGATCAGCCGATGTAGCCCAGGTCTTCCTTCCTCGGCTCAGGCGCTGGCTCTGACTCCTTCAGCTTCGAGGTGATGGCGTCTATCTGCTGCGCCCGGTCCTCGAGCTCGGTCAGGTCGATCTTGAACCCGAGCTTCCGGGACAGCACCTCGAGCAGCGCCTGCGCGGACTTCGGGTCCACGAAGTATCCTGAGGTCTCGCCCATGAGGCACACTGCCTTCATGCCCTGGAGCGCGCCCAGCCCGAGCAGCAGTCCGCTCGCGCCTACGATGCCGCTGCCAGGCTCGCCCTTCGAGAACGTGACGCCCACGGCCTTCATCTCTTCGACGAGCTGCTCGTCGGTCGCGGCCCCGAGGACGCGCGGCTTGTCGATCATCTTGCCGAGGCCGTAGCCACCGAGCGTGAATATCATGCCGACGCCGAGCTCCTTGGCGATGGTGAGTATGCGGTCTGACAGCTCGTACTGACCTTCCGGCGTGAGGCCCTGGTAATCTCCGACGAGCACGACTATGTCGTTCTCCGCTTCGGGCCTCATGATGTAGAAGAACTCGTTGCTGACGAGCCTGATCGTGCCGGAATCGTTCATGAGCACCTGGGGCGGGAAGTGCTTCGAGTACATCTCGATGAACTTGACCGCCTTCAGCTGGTCCACGAGGTGCTCCGCCGCGAGCTTGCCGACGTTGCCCACGCCCGGCAGCCCCTCGATCAGCACGGGGGACCTCAGCTTCGGCCTCTCCTTGTAGACCAGGAGTATGTCGTCCACCTAGGCCCCCTCCTTCATCTCCATCTTGAGCCTGCGCCTGTACTCCCCATACCTGTCCTCTGGAGAGTATTTCGCGGGCATAGCCATGACTGTCGGTGAGCTGCAGTTAGGACATGTAGCGCGCAAGGTGTATGATTTGCACGAGGCGCACTTCATGAGGAGGGTTCTCAAGTCTCCTCCTTCCTCTTG
>JAABQR010000099.1 GCA_011391345.1 Methanobacteriota archaeon
CCTTGGACTTCTTCTCCTCGCCGCCCTTGGGGGCAATGCCCACCGTGTAGTTCCCGATGAACCCCTCGACACTCTTGACCGTCGAGTTGAGGTGCAGGGTGATGTTCTTGTGCCCCTTGACCTTCGCAATCAGGGGCGCGATGGTCTCGGCCGCGCCCTTCTCCGTGACATACAGGTTGTTCAGGAGTCGGACAAATCCTCCGAGTTCGGTGTCCCTCTCGACGAGGTGCACGGGAAAGCCCATGTCGGCTATCGACACCGCGGCGGACATGCCCGTCACGCCGCCCCCTATGACGAGCCCCACAGGCTCGACCTCGACCTTGGCTTCCTCCTGGGGCATGAGCAGCCTCGCCCTCGCGACGCCCATCCTGATGAGGTCCTTGGCCTTCTTCGATGCCAGGTCCTTCTCCTTCATGTGCACCCACGAGCAGTGCTCCCTGATGTTCACGAACGTGAACAGATACTTGTTCAGGCCTGCACCTTCGCAGGTCGCCTGGAACAGGGGCGCATGCGTCCTCGGCGTGCAGCTCGCGACTATGACCCTGTTCAGGTTGTGCTTCCTGATGGCCTCCCTGATGTTGCTGAGCCCGTCCTCGGCGCACGTGTACATGTTCTGGGTGGCGTACACGACGTCTGGGAGCGTCTTGGCGTAGTCCGCCACGGAGGGCACGTCCACGAACCCGCCGATGTTGCTCCCGCAGGAGCACACGAACACGCCGATCCTTGGCTTGTCGTTCTCGTTGGCCTTCTTGTCAGTCATGTGGGTCATCCCCCCGCCTGGGCTATGGCCTCGACCGCCTTGGCGGCCGCGCTCGAACCCTGGGCGACGGACTCCGGTATGTCTGCCGGTCCCGCGGCGTAACCCGCGAGGTATACGCCGGGCTTGACGGACCTGCCCGGACCGAGTATCCTGTCTACTGATTCGAGGAAGCCGAACTCGTCTACCTTGATCCCGAGGAGCTTGGCGAGCTCCGCCGTCTCCTTCTTCGGCACGAGGGTCGTGGCGAGCACGACCAGGTCGAACTCCTCGGACTGCTGCCTCCCGCCCACGTCGAACACGACGACCGGGTTGTGGTTGTCCGGGTTCTCCTGGACCGTGGCGTCGGAGTTGATGTACCGGACGCTGTAGTCGCGCTTCGCCCTCTCCACGTACTCGTAGAAGCCCTTCGCGCAGGCCCTCATGTCCTTGTAGAATATGGTCGACTCGATGTCGTCGTAGTGCTCCTTGGCGAGCATGGCCTCCTTCGTCGAGTGCATGCAGCACACGGAGCAGCAGTACGGGTGCCCGACCTGCGGGTTCCTGGAGCCGACGCACTGTATGAACGCCATCTTCTTCGGCCTCTCCTTGTCGGAGCGCCTCTGTATGTGTCCGTGGGTCGGCCCGGCGGCGTTGATCATCCTCTCGTACTCCATCGCCGTGAAGACGTTGGGGTATCTGCCGTAGCCGTACTCCGTCGAGGACGTCGGATCCCAGACATCGAAGCCCGTGGCGACTATGATCGCGCCCACATCGACCTCGAGGATCTGGTCCTTCATCTCGTAGTTGATGGCGCCCCTCTTGCACGCCTTCATGCAGTTGCCGCACTTGTCCTTGGTCAACTTGAGGCAGTGCTCCTTGTCGATCGTCATGACCCTGGGCACGGCCTGCATGAACGGGATGTAGATGGCCTTCCTCGTTGTAAGGCCCATCTCGTAGTCGTTCTCGGCCTTGCTCGGGCACTTCTCGAGGCACTCGCCGCACCCGGTGCACTTGGTCTCGTCGACGTACCTGGCCTTCTTGAGAACCTTCACCTTGAAATTGCCGACGCTCCCCTCGACCCCGACGACCTCCGCATACGTGATCACGTTGGTGTTCGGATGGCTGAAGCAGTCAGCCATCTTCGGCGCGAGTATGCATATAGAGCAGTCGTTCGTAGGGAAGGTCTTGTCCAGCTGAGCCATCCTGCCCCCTATGCTGGGGGTCTTCTCCACCAGATGGACGATCAGTCCCTTCTCGGCGAGGTCCAGGGACGCCTGTATCCCCGCGATCCCCCCTCCTATCACCATAACCGCCTTCTCCATTCAAAGCCCTCCACGAGTACTATCCTGTGTCCGTCACTCCGTTCGTGTGATCATGACATATTTAAGAGGTTTATGCGCCCCACGGGGCCCTTCTCCGTACCCTTTTCTCCGTATTATCTGTTTCGTTGGACGCGCGACGATTGTGCACCCTCCCCGCCCTCCGTTCGTACCGTTCTCGTTGCGGGGACGCGCGCGGCAAGTCACTTCCCTGAAAGCACCTTCTTGACATCCATGTCCTTCTGCAGCTCCGTGACCTTGACCTTGAACGGGGCCTTCTTCTTCCCCTGCAGCTTCTCGGAGGCGAACCTCTGACAGTTCGGGTACGTGCATGGGTTGCACTTCTTGTCCTTGCACGAGAGCTCGATCAACAGTATCCTGTCGCCCTGCCCCTTCGCCTGCGGCGCCTCTTTGGCGTCCTTGTTCTCCGTCTTCGGTGTCATCCTAA
>JAABQR010000100.1 GCA_011391345.1 Methanobacteriota archaeon
ACGTCCAGACAGCGCTCTTGACCCGGGACAGGTCATCCACGAACGCTTAAATACGCCATTCGCTTTTGCCTCAAGCCACAGCATTGGAGAGAGCTGGTCCAGGGCATCCACAACATGCTCCGGTAGTGTAGCGGCCTATCATCCGAGCCTGTCGAGCTCGGGACTCGGGTCCGAATCCCGACCGGGGCGCCATCCCTCCAATCATAGTCTTCTGAACTCGAGCTGGTAGTACACCGCCTCGCTGTAGTGGGCCTCCATCCAGAACCTCTTCTTGGCCCTCTTCTCGACATGTTCGGGGAGCTTCCTGTCCTCCACGGGCGGGCCGAACGGCGTGTCCCACTTCTGGAACTCCACGACCGTGAGCCTTCCCCTGGGGCCAAGGACACGTGAGCACTCCTCGAGCACGAGGGCTGGGAGGGCGAGCTCGTGGTACACGAACGCAAGGAACACGCGGTCGACCGAACCATCAGGGACCGGGAGTGAGAGGGCTTCACCGACGAGGGTGCGGATGTTGTCCCTGCGCCTCCGGGCTGCCCTCTGCTCCAGGACCTCGAGCATCTTTGGCTCGGAGTCGATGGCGACCACCGTCCTCACCTTCGCCGAGAGCGGGATGGAGAAGTAGCCTATGCCCGCGCCCAGGTCGAGGAGGACATCCCTCTTCGAGACGTTCATGCGCTGGATGATATCGGACGGAGGTATCGCCCTCCTCCTCTCAGGCCTGTCGAGACGGCTCACGAAGTCGCCGTCGGCCTTGAACTTATGCGGTGTCACGGTCAACACTCTCGTGCCTGAACACGTTCGGCCGTTACATAGGTTGGCTCATCGGCGCCTCAGAGCGGCAGCCAGGTGCCTATGCCCTCGGCCTTGGCCTTCTCGAGGATCCTCACGGCCGTGGCCATGTCCTCGATGGCGACGCCCAGGTTCATGGACATGGTCCTCTCGGAACCGCTCTCCCGGCCGGGCTTCCTGCCCGTCACGACCTCGCCCAGGTCCGCATGCACCTCAGGGATGCCCGAGAAGTACCCGACGGTCTGGTAGTACGCGAGCTGGTCCTTGTCGTCCGTGCAGAACTTGTCCGCGGCGTGCATCGCCTCCGCCTTCCAGTACGAGTCGAAGTCGAGCGGGCATGCGAAGGCGCCCTCCTCGAACCACGACGACTCGATGACGGGGCTCGGGTGCTTCAGTATGGGGCCGGCCGTGACGACGATGTCGCACCCCTCGACGGCGTTCCTCGGGGACGCGACCGGAGTCACGGTCACGCCGTGCTCTGACCTCATGTCATCGGCATACTTGCGCAGGACCTTGCCGTCCGTGTCGTATGCCTTGACGTGTTCCAGCGACTCGCAGACGACCATGAGCGCCTCGAGGTTCGTGCGTCCCTGGACGCCGCAGCCGAGGATGCCGACCGTCTTGGAATCCTCGCGCGCGAGATATCTGGCCGCGACCGCGGTGGCGGCGCCGGTCCTCTTCGCGGTGACCCAGGTGGCATCCATGATGCCCGTCGGGATGCCAGTCACCGGGTCGTTCAGAATCAGCAGGCCCGATATGTACGGGAGGCCGCGCTTGAGGTTGCTGGGGAACCCGCTCACCCATTTCATCCCGGCGGCCTGCATGCTAGGGACATACGCTGGCATCGCGTGTATGAACGAGTCCGCAACGGGGTGTATGCCGGGCTTGGGGGGCATCTCGACGTTGCCCTCGCCCTTCTCCCGGAACACGGCCTCGACCGCGTCGATCACTCCGGCCATGGGCAAGCCCACGGATTCCACATCCTCGCGCGACAGGTAAAGGACCTCTTGTGTCATGGCAGGGGACGAAACGGCTGGAGAGGCTATAAAATGACCTCGGCCTGACAGTCGCATATATGACCGACCTCGGCGATTACACGGGGAGCGGAGATGGCGGAAAAGGTATACGTCACCATGACCGGCGTGAGCCGATGGCCCGTCCTGAACGGGCTTTGGGCGGCCATGTGCAAGGGATACGTGCCCGACAGGCTCCACCTGTTCGTCACCCAGGGCCGAGAGAAGGACGCGGAGACGCTCATCCGATGGGTGAAGCTGCTGGCGAAGTCGTACGGCAAGGACCTCCAGGTCTTCTCCGAGAAGATCGAGGAGGGCGAGTTCCTGTCCTCCGGGAAGAAGATCACGGCCGTGATGGAACGCGAGAGGGCCGCCGGGAACGAGGTCGCGATAGACATCACGCCCGGGAGGAAGGCAATCGTGTCGTCCGCGCTGATATCCGCGTGGCAGAAGCAGGTGGACCACGTGTTCTACCTGTATCTGGAGGACATGAGGAACTCCTCGAACCCGTACCCGATGATACCGTACCACCTGCAGCACTTCGTCGACCTCAAGGAGGAGGTGTGGAAGTGAAGCCACTGGTCATGGACCGGCGCGAGCTGCAGATACTCACGAACTGCATCTACGGGAGCGATACGAGGTATGCGCATGTGACATACCCGTTCTTCGACCTTGAGCTGTTCACGCTCGACAT
>JAABQR010000101.1 GCA_011391345.1 Methanobacteriota archaeon
ACGGCTCGAAGTCCCTCTCCGGAGAGGAGATCAAGGTCGACGAGAAGGCAATCGAGGCAGCGGGGGCGGTCCTCTACTACGCCAACGTCAACGAGAAGGACGGAAGGATATTCACCACGACCTCGCGTTCCGTGGGCGTCGTGGGAATCGCGGAGGACCTGGAGGAGGCCGAGCGTATATCGGAGGAAGGCATCCGGCATGTCAGCGGAAAGGTCTTCGTCAGGCACGACATAGGCAAGAAGGCGATGTTGGACGCGAAGGTCGCCCGCATGAACAAGATCAGGGGGCTGAGCCCGTGATGAACCTGGAGAAGGTCGTTTCAAAGATAGAGGAGGAGCTGGACGAGAAGGACCAGATAAGAGAGGTCGCGCTGAAGTCCTCGAGGGCCGTCGTCCGGCTCTCAGGGACCATACTGAAGTGTCTCCACAGGGAGGATGAGTTCGATGAACAGCTGGAGGACCTCAAGGACGAAGCGTCCCGCCTGTCCAACCTGCTCGCGGACCACCCGGACCTCACATACGCAGGCTACGTCGAGAGCGCTTTCCAGGAGTACTCCGAGGTCGGCATCGTGCTCTCGATACTCGAGAAGGACGATGTGCCTTCACCGGACGACCTGGGCGTCGAGAGCGTGCCGTACCTGCTTGCCTTGGGCGACACCGTAGGCGAGCTGCGCAGGTTCGCCCTGGACGAGCTGAAGCGCAGCAACGTCATGCGGGCGAACTACTTCCTCGACCGGATGGAGGACCTGTACACTGCGCTGATGCGGTTCGACTACCCGGACGCTATCGTGGCCGTCAGGCGGAAGCAGGACGTAGCCAGGAGCCTGCTCGAGAAGACGCGCGGAGAGGTCGCAGTGGCCGCGAGCGCGATGAACCTCCAGGGGAAGATCGACGAGCTCCTGAAGAAGATGTGAGCATCACCGGAAGTGCTTCTTGAGCGTGTTCTCGATATCGTCCCTTGGGCGGACGCCTGACACCCGCTCGACCTGCTCCCCGGACCTGTAGAATATCAGCGTCGGGATGCTGCGGATGCCCAGGGCCATCGCCGTCTTCGGGCTCTGGTCCGTGTCGAGCTTGGCGAAGGTCACCTTGCCCTTGTAGTCCTTCGCGAGCGCCTCGAATGTCGGCGCGAGCATCCTGCACGGGGCGCACCATGGCGCCCAGCAATCAATCACAAGCTTCCCCGAGCCCTTGACGGTGGACTCGAAGTTTGCGTCCGAGAGCTCAACGATGTCCTCTGACACGACAGTCACTCCTGCGGGTATGCGGGTAAGAGCCTCTTGGATATTTCAGCCTATCCCAGGGCCTGGCCCGCTCACTTCTTACGTTTCGCGGGCTTCGCCATGAACATGAGGACCACGAGCACGCTCATGATGATGACACCCACGGTGAGCACGCCACCGACCGGGTTGCCCTGCGTGCCCACATAGATCGTCTCGGAGTACACGTTGTTCCCGTCGCTGAACTCCACGATCCTAGCCTCGTCGTCGATCGCGACTGTGACCACGTGCTCGCCATCGGCGATGTTAGCCCAGGTCCAGTTGTGGATGAGAACGATGCTCGCACCTGCCGCCAGCGAGAATTCCTGCTCGCCGAGCAGTATGCCGTCCGCGTAGAAGGTGGCCTTCACGTTCTCCGCGTCGACCGACCCGGTGTTGTACACGGTCGCCGTGATGACTATCGGTTCGACGACCCTGACCTCGAAGTCCCTGACCTCGGAGACATCCTCTTCGCCGTTCGATGTGGCATTGATCCTGACCGTGATGGTCTGGGCCTCGCCTGGCATCGTAATCGTCAGGTTGAACACGCCTCTGGCCGAGGAGCCGCTCGAAGGCGAGACCATGGAACCGGTCGAGTTATCCGCGATGATCTCGGCCTTGTATGTGAAATTGCCCTCTCCCACCGATGATGGGCCGCCTGTGACCACGAGCGTGCACGCGACCTTCTCGAGCGCGCCCGCGAACGTGGGGACATCCATGGACACCTCGACCGGCGAGTACGCCGATGCGGTGCCTGACACGCCCAGCAGGGACGCGAATGATGCTGTGAGCAGAAGGGCGGCGAGCAGGGCCATCGTCTTGCCGCTGGAGAGCCTCATTTCTTGCCACCTCCGCCAAGTCCCTTGCGCTTCCTGAGTATGAAGAACATCGCGACCAGCACCACCAGGGTGACCACGAGCCCGATATCGACGTACAGCCTGCTCACATCGTATTCGTATGTGATATCGTCCCTGACGATGTCCAGGCTGCCCGGGCCTATCACCAGGTCTGAGAGCATCACTGGGACCACACCGTATCCGTTCGCGACGGAGTCGAGCGACGAGTACGCCAGCACGACCGCCTCTGCCTTCGGGTCCGGGACCATCCTGGTCGCGGTGTACTCGACGCGCAGTTCCTTGGTCGCGAACGCCGCGAGGGTCACGTTCGTCACGGCGCCACCATCCACGGGGTCCACGATTCTCGCGGACCAGCCGGAGGCGTTCAACGCAT
>JAABQR010000113.1 GCA_011391345.1 Methanobacteriota archaeon
CGGAGTGACGTTCCGGTTTCTCGACAGGCTGTCGAGAACGAGGTCATACCTGAGGCCTTGGGCGGGGACAGTCATCTCACTGCCAACATACCAGTCCGCCGCCTCGCGCAATTCGTACATGGTCTCGAGGACCCCCTCAGCGCACGAGTCTGCGATGACGATGTCGAGTTTCCTCCCCATCTCCTCTGTGGCGGTCCCGAGGGCGTACGCAAGGTCTGGCAGCTGGAGGGCGACCGAGCCGTCTTGGCAGAGACCGTACCAGCCGCCACTGTGTCCCCAGAGCACGAGCGCGAACCGGTCGGCGGGATAGTTGCGAGCTGTGAAAGTGACGAAGTCCCTCAGTGTGTCGGGCGAGGCCATGTCCGCCTCCCCTGTCATCGGGATGACCTCGCCGGCGTCGTCGATCTCTTTCGAGACGATGTCAGGGCCGGTGTCTCTCTCGACTTCCAGCAGGACGGAGTCGCCGAAGCCGAGAGGGTCGATGAGGACCACGACGTCCATCCAGTCCATGAGGTTGGCTGCCTCCATCTCGTTCATATCCTCCTCCCACGGAAGGACTGGTTCCGCATCAGCTGCCATGTAAACCATTATTGTCCAAGTCGGCTCGTCCTGGTCAGCAGCTGAGCTCGTTGACGACAGCGACACGGATAGGAGCGAGACCGATGAGACGAGGAGGACGATGAATTGCAGACGGTCGTGGTTCCGTGCCATTGGCAGCGACCTCAGCGGAGACCCGCAGCCTCAGTGCAGCGCCGGACGGTCTCCCTCAGACTTTCGACGTTCTCCCTTCTATATAGACACGCCGCAGGATGATATGCGACGAACGCCCGCACTTTCTTGCCGCCGATGCTGAGGGGGAACTCCTTCCCGACGAGGGATTTCATGTCCGAATCACAGCCGAGCAGGTTCCTGGCGACGGTCTGACCTAGGAGGCAGACGATCTTCGGGTGTATCGCCCCCATCTCGGCCTCCAGGTGTCTCGCGCACGCCTCGACCTCGTCATCCTTCGGCCTCCTGTTGCTCGGGGGACGGCACTTCACAAGGTTCGTGATGTATATCATGTCGCGGGAGATGCCCGCATGAGCGAGCGCCCCGTCGAGTACCTTCCCTGCACGGCCGACGAACGGCGCGCCCTTCAAATCTTCGTCCCTTCCAGGCGCCTCTCCTATGAACACGAGCGCGGCGGAGCTGTCGCCAGCGCCTGGGACCACCTGCGTTCTGGTCTCGGAGAGTCTGCACCTGGCGCAGCCAAGATCCGCATCTGCATTGCTCATACGAGGTCCTTGGCCTTGAACACGGAGATGAGCTCGATGCCGTTCTCGTTCAGGAGCTCCTTCGCGCCCTCCTCACGGTCCACGACGACGATCGCCTTGACGACATGGGCACCCTTCGCCCTGAGGGCGTTCACTACCTTCATCGTGGAGCCCCCCGTGGTGGCCACGTCCTCGACGACGACGAACTTCTCACCCGGGACCACGTCCCCCTCGATCAGTTCTTTCGTGCCGTGGTCTTTCGGCTCCTTCCTGACCATCACATAGGGTCTATTGGTCTCGAGCGCGACCGCGACGGCTATCGGCACGGCGCCCAGCGCCATGCCCGCGATCTTGCTGTCACCCACGTGAGGCGCCATCGCCTTTCCTATCTCCCTCAACACCCTCGGGTCCGTGCTGGCTCTCTTGATGTTCACGAAGAAGTTGCTCTTCTTCCCGGACGCGAGCACGAACTCCCCTGTCTGCACGACCTTCAAGTCCTTGAGCATCTGCTTGAGCATCCGCGCGCCCCCTACCAGGGCACATTCTTTTTGCCCAACTTATAACCTATGATGTTCGCGGACCTGTGGAGCAGTGGGACCACGACCAGGAACATGGCGAGCCCCCAGTAGCCGTTGCCTTCGATGTAGTGTCCTGAGAACCAGCCAGGACTCACGATGATGACCGTGACGATCGCCCCGAGGACGAAGTTGTACTGGTCCAGCCCGGGCGCCTTCCTGCCCCTGTCGACCCCCAGGCGCCTCTTTATGAACGAGCCCACGCAGTCCCCGGTCATCGCTCCGAAGCTCAGGGCCGCGATTATGGCGACCGCCCACGGGAGGTCCCCATACCCGAAAGCGTCCTGCTCATCGAGCATCGTGGTGATGATGATCTGGAAGGACCCGACGCCGAAGCCGGTCAGCGCCCCGCCGAAGAACCCTCGCCAAGTCTTCCCGTCGCCGAGGATCCGCTTGCCGCGCCAGCTCCTTCCGAGGTCCATCGGGGTCCCGCCCCCGAAAAGTACTGCGGCTGAGTTGGGCACGAGTGCCGGGAGCATGAGCCAAAGGCCCGCCAGTGCGGCCTCCAATGGAGACATTCGGGAGGGCATATCGCTAGGGGGGTTAATAACTGCACGTCCGCCGCTTCCCTGGCCTCAGAGCTGGAGCCCCTTCCTCTTCCGGGGCGGGGGCGCCTCGGGCTTGGTTTCTTCCGTCCTTGAGAAGAAGTCTTCCATGTCCGAAACGGGGTCCTCCGTCCTCATGGCATGAATGGTGTCCTTGAAGTGCACGATCCTCTTGTCGAGCACGAGCGCGACGCCTCTGTCCGTCTCGCTCCTGATGAGCCTGCCTATGGCTTGCTGCAGCTTCCTGCTGGTGGGTGCCTGGACCGCGTGCGACCACCCGTCGCCGAACCTGAGCTCGCAGAAGTGCTGGAGTGCCCTCTGCTTCGCAGTCGGTTTCGGATACGGGATGCCGGCCACGACGGCGACCTCCATCTCGGAGCCTGGGAAGTCCAGTCCCTCGCTGACCCTGCCCCCGGCGATGGCGTGCATCACGGCCTTGCCCGACGAGGCCTTGAAGCCCCTGACAGCGTCCATGAGGTGCGCCTGGTCCATACGCCTGGTCTCGAAGAAGACCTCCCTGCCCCTGGAGGCGTCCGCCGTCTTCGACGCTATCCGTTCCATGAGGGCGTAAGACGGGTAGAACACGATGGTGCTCCTCGGGACATGCGACAGTATGCTCGATACCCGCTCCGACATCCTGTCCAGGAGTGAATCGTCCCTGCTGATGTCGTCGTGCTTGGTCGTGACGTCGTCGGAGTATAGCACGAGCCTGTTGCTGGGCGGGAACGGGGACGGGATGTCCACGAGGCGCGAGTCGCGTGGCAGGCCTATCGAGTCCCTGTAGTCGTCCAGGGGCTTGAGCGTCCCGGACATGTGTATGCTCGCATGGCATTCCATGAGCGGCCTGCACGCGATGGACGCGTCCAAACAGTACGCCTCGATGGACTTGACATCGCCTGAAGTGACGAGCTTGATGTACTCCTCCTCGTCGAGCGTGTGCCAGAACGTGAGGAAATTGGAGGCGCCGAACACGTAGGACCTGGGGAGACGCCCGGAGAGTTTCTTGTTGTCCCTGACCATCTCGCCGAAGTTGGTTGCCTGGGACAGGAGACCCTTGATGCCCCTGCTTGTCTGGTGCGTGGCGAACATGAGCTCCTCCTCGACGAAGGACTGCGGGATGATCCCGTCCTCGTCGATCAGGTACTCCTCGACCGCCTTGTCCAGGATCTCCTCGACCATGCATATGAAGTCCCTGAGGCTCGTGCCCTCGACGATCTCGGGGTCCCCGTACTCCTCGACCTCCCTATGGGCCAGCCTGAGGGTGATGTTGCTGAGGTCCGCGGATTCCAGCTCCCTCGCGTAAGACGGCAGGTTGTGCGCCTCGTCCACCAGGACGACGATGTCCGAGGGGGAGGAGGCCATCCAGTCGAGCAGGGCGTGCCTGATGAACCTGTCGAAGAACATTATGTAAGGGCATGCGACGACGTCCGCGACCGGGACGTGCAGTTTGCACACCTCGTACGGGCACAGGTCCCGATCCACGCAGTGGTCCACGAACTCCTCAGCCGTCGGGAGCTCGTCCCTGGCGAACCGCAGCACGGGCGAGAGGTCATCGGATATCGTGGCCGCATAGAACCTGCAAGCCTGCTCGTCCCCCTTCAGCACGCGGGCTTTTCGCTCGCTGCACACCTTGGAGAGCTCCTCTGGACTGCCCTGGCTCAGCTCCTCGTCAGTGGCGGCCAGGGGGCACATGTTCCTCCTCCCCTGGAGGGCCACGCCGAACACCTTGTGCCTCTCGGAGATCATCCGCAGCTCGAGCATGACCTGTCTCTGCTGGGAGTTGGTCCTAGTGAGATACAGGAGCTTCTTGCCCCTCGGATGGCAGTGCTCCACGCATGCGGCCAGGGCGCACACGGTCTTCCCGGTGCCAGTGCCGCTCTCGATGACCGTGTGGGCGCGAGAGTCGCACGCATGCCCGACGGCCTGCATGAGAGTATCCTGGCCCGGCCTGGGCGCGTAAGGAAACAGGGGTGATGCCATCCTTCAGGTCCAGGGTATACTCTGGTCAAATGACTTTCGCTGGGTCGCGTGAAAGTAGACTCCGTTCACTCGCGGGTCCAGATATCGTCCGGTATCTCGTCGTAGACACTGGACAGCTCGCCTTCGCCGACGATGCCCCTGCTGCGGCCGGATATGAGCTCGTGGATGCGGTCCTTGCGGAACATCCAGTAGTGTATGCGCCACTCGCGGCCATCGTAGAGGGTCGTCTCCTCGCGCTCGGTGACGAGTATGCCTGCGTCCTCGAGCATGTAGAATGCGTCCCTGTCCTCGGGCTCAAGGACATTGTCGATGATCCTCTCGCTGTATCCGAAGAAGTTCATGACATGCTGGGCCATGGCCCTGGCCTCTTCCTCGGGCATGCCCTGCTTGTCTATGCTGTTCTTGATCGCCTTGGTCAGGTGCTCGACGGTCAGCGTACTGCCCGCCGGCTCGCTGTCCGACTTCTTCAGCTTGGTAATAATATTCAAAGACTCCACTCGCCTCTTCATAACATACCAACCCCAATAACTGAGAACCGCGCCGACTTACCAGAGGATTCATTTAGATTTCGCTCGTATAAATATGTTGGTGTTCAACCTCACGACCCTAGCCGGGTCTGAGTCAGTAATATATTGCTCGCCATTGGTCGGATGGATGGAATAGTACGGAGGTGGTCATGTGCTCGCGGAGTTCAGCGTCGTCCCCCTCGGAAAGGGAGAGAGCGTCAGCCAGTATGTCGCGGAATGCATCAAGATCGTCGAAGCGTCGGGCCTTCCTTACAGGCTCTGCCCTATGGGGACCGTAGTGGAGGGGGACTATGACGCCGTTATGTCCGTCGTGAGGGGATGCCACATGCGTGTCATGGGCATGGCATCGAGGGTGATAACCACCGTGAAGCTGGACGACCGGAGGGACGTGACGGGCATGATTGACAGGAAGATACAGTCAGTCGAGGAGAAACTGGGAAAAGAAGTCAAAAAATAAGGGGTTTGTGTCGGGGTGGGTCCTCAGTAGAACGACCAGAACCCTTCCCAAGTCACCAGGAGGACCGCGCCAATAACGAGCGAGGCCCTGACCCACTTCTCCATGTCCACCCTGATGAGCCCGCCGAGCATCATCGCGACGGTCAGGATGAACAGGCCGAACGCCTTAACGACTTGGCCCGCATCCGCACCAGCGTTGGTGCCTGCGAGGCCGAAGATCATCCATCCCAGCATCAGCAGGAACAGCCCCACAACGGCCGCTATGGCCAACATGAGGTCGGAGACGATTGGTCTCACGGATTCTATCATCGGCTTGTGTACAGGCTGGTAGACTGGTGCGTATCCCGGATACTGACCCTGCGGTGCAGGGCCCATCGGTTGTCCAGAAGCCATTTATATCCCTTCCGCCCGAGATATTGGCGTCCGGTGGGTATATATTTTTCGGGACGAACTTATAAATATGTCCGGGGCGTGAAGGGCGATCGAGCGAATGGCGGAGTCCCTCTGGCTCCCATCATCTGCAGAATTCGGGACTCTGATCCCCGAAGGTCACTTCTTCTCGTCGTCGTTCTGGCGCTTGTTCCTGACGACGACTGTGCGGCACTTCCGCACCCTTGCCATCACTGGTTTGCCGAAGTGTATCTCCAAACCGATGCACCTCACGGTGTCTATAGCCTTCCTCCACCCACAACTTCGGAGGTCTCGGGCTGAGCAAATCAATTGGCCTCGCCGTATATAAACTAAGCGTACTACGGTCCTGTCCGGCAGGCCGGGCCGTGGTAGCATCGGACGGCAATCATCGAACGTTCAGGCCCCGGAATACCTTCTCGCCTTCGCCCTGACTGCATCGAGTTCTGCCGCCACAAGGTCGACGTCCGCGCTGTTCGTCTGCCTTGTGACGACCGCGGGCGTCCCCGCAACCACTGACCCAGGCGGTATCTCTCTGCCTGGCGGCACCACGCTGCCGGCGGCGACTATGCTCCCCTTGCCGATGACAGCTCGGTCTAGCACGATGGCCCCGATCCCGATGAGGACCCCGTCCTCCACGACGCACCCGTGCAGGCGCGCCCCGTGGGATACCAGACAGTCCCTGCCGACTTTGACGGGCTTGCCCTTGGGGGCCTCGAGGAACGCCATGTCCATGACGGCGGATCCCTCGCCGACCTCGACCGTGTCGTCGTCCGCGCGTAGGAGCGCACAAGGCCAAACACTCGCGCGCCCGTGCAGGACGACATCTCCTATCAGGAGTGCGCTCTCGTCCACATACACGTCGTCGCCGATAGTCGGCCTCCTTCCGCCGATGTCCCTGAGCGCCATCGGAGACGAATATCGGTCAGAGCACATTATGTTAGCCGTTCCCGTCCAGAAGTACGCTCTGCGAACGTCTTATCTATCGTGGACGCCGTTGAGGGAAGACCAGACAGCCTCTCCATCCCCCGGAGGATAGACAGTTTGCCGCATGCTGACGATAAGATGTCCGCCCTGCTCGACACGATAAGGACGGTCACGGACAATCTCCACGAGGCATCAGATGCAGATGAGGCTTTCCGCTCAATTGCCAAAGGACTCCGCGAGGTCTCAGGCGCAGACTACTCCGGCGTCCTACTGCTGGAGGAGGACCGGGTCCACCTGAGGTTGGTCGGTGCATCGGGTCCGAAAGACATCCCCAAGGACGTACTCTCCAATTACCGGGCAACCATGTCCATCCAGACGGCCATGGAGCAGAGTGTCCGGTCCAGCGCCATCACGTGGGATACCCCGGAGCAGGCGCCCGAGGCCGCTGGGGCGATCATGATGAAGTTCGGCATGGCCCGGGGGATGTTGTTCTCCATCGTGTACCACAGGAGGATCCTGGGCTACCTCGTGATAGGGAACACCGAGGGAAGGCCTCCGTTCGACAAGGGGACCGAAGAAGCGGTGAAGGTGCTTGCGGACTACATATCGATCGCAGCGGACAGCGTGCGTTCGGAATACCTGGTGAAGCGCGACCAGGAGGAGAGGCACAGGGTGCTCTCCATCGCGCCGATAGGGATAATGTCACTGGACCCGAAGGGCATCGTCCTCTCAGTGAATCGACAGATGCTGAGCGTGTTCGAGAGGGAACGCGAGGAGGAGATGACAGGGACGAGCATCTTCGAGATCGCGGCGGTGCACAGGTCCGGTCTGGACGTGCTCGTGATACAGGGGATGGAGGGTCACGCTTCGGAGAAGGTGGACCTCCATTACGTCCCCAGGCAGGACAAGGCGTTCTACCTCCATGTCAAAGTCACTCCTCTCATGTCTGAGAATGGGGATGTTCAGGGAATTGTCCTCGTTGCGATGGACACGACCTCGAAGGTCCGCCTCGAGAGCCAGTTGGAGCGGTCTTACGAGAAGCTGACTCAGACCTATCAGGAGCTGGAGCGCGTCACGAAGATGAAGAGTCAGTTCATCGACGTGGTCTCGCACGAGCTCAGGACGCCCCTGACCGTGATGAGGGGTTACGTGGACCTGGTCGAGGGCGAGTACGCACCCAAGCTCGACCCCAGGTTCGGTCAGAGACTCAAGATCATCAAGGCGAACACTGACAAGCTGTATGCCCTGGTGGAGAGCATGCTGGACATCAGCAGGCTGGAGAAGGGCAGCCTCGAGATACACACGGAGCCGATGAAGGTGGATACGATACTCGAGGATATGGTCCGCGACCGACTCAAGGACGCCGAGGAGAAGAAGCAGACCCTGACGCTCTCAGTGGACGGTGCGATACCGATAGTGTTAGCCGACCGCAGGCGAATGCGGGACGTGTTCAACAACCTGGTCGACAACGCGATCAAGTACACCGAGGAGGGCGGGAGGATACAGGTGGGGTGTCGAGACGAGGGCAGGATCGTCCATGTCTGGGTGAAGGACAACGGCATCGGCATACCCCTCGAGAACCTCGGAAGGATATTCGACAAGTTCTACATCGTCTCCAAGGACGACCTCGCCCATCAGGTCGACAGGATCGGCCTCAGCCTGCCCATAGCGAAGGGCATAGTGGAGGCCCATGGCGGGAGACTCTGGGTCGAGAGCCAGGTGGGCAAGGGGAGCGTGTTCCATGTGGACCTCCCGAAGGATCATCTGAAGTAGGTCGGGGAGGGTTCTAATACCCGGCCACAATCTCGGACCTGCATGCCTCCTCGGGACCGCCGCAACGCAGTGCTCCTCACGGCTTTCGCGAGCTTGATATGGGGCACCTCTTTCCCTGGGGTCAAGTGGGGGCTCGGATACGCGGGGAACGACATAGTCTTCCTGTGGCTCAGGTTCATCGTTGCGTCCGTCGCGACGCTCGCCATCGTGCTCCTGCTCAAGAAGTTCTCCTTCAAAGTCCTGAAGGATCCCGTCATATGGCTCGTGGGAGCGCTCAACGCGGGCTCCTTCATCGCCCAGTACGTCGGCCTGACGCTCACGACGGCGTCGAAGACCGTGCTGCTGGTCGACATCAATGTCATCGCGGTGGCCCTCGTCTCATACTTCGCGTTCCGTGAGCGTCTCAACAGGATACAGACTGTGGGGATACTCGTGGGCGTAGCCGGGATCGTGCTTCTGACGGCCGATGGTGGGATGTCCTTCGGCGAGGACGAGTTCCTGGGCGACATGATCGTGTACCTGTCCGGCTGGGGCTGGGCCTTCTTCATCGTTCTGAACAAGAAGTTGCTGTCGAGGTACTCCGCCATCGAGGTCAGCACAGCCGCCATCGCAACATCCACCGTATGGTTGATCCTCCCAGTTGCGTACCTCGGCTTCACGGGCACGGACTTCACCATCGAGCCCATGGCATGGGCTGCGATAATCTATCTCGGGATAGCATGCACATCCGTCGCGACCCTGCTGTGGGCCATGGGCCTCGAGGGAGTCTCCGCGACGGCGTCAGCCACGATCATGCTCCTGGAGATCGTGACCGCTCTGGTGATTTCGATACTGCTGCTGGACGAATCGCTGAAGCAGTTGGCCCTCATCGGAGCTGCCCTCGTGCTCGCGGCGATATACCTGGTCGCGTCGAGTGGTCACAAGGGGGAGATGCCAGCGGTCAGTCATACGTGACGATGGACCGTCTGCTCGATCGTGCTCGGGGCCTCGCTATATCGATGCCACATAGCCAGTGATTCCATCCAATATCATCTGGACAGCGTAAGCAGATGTTATGAGTCCCATGACCCTCGTGAGGGCCCTCGTGCCCGCATTTCCTATGACCTTGAACACGAGGTTGACCTTCCATAGCATGAGGGTCGTGATGAGCATCACGGCTGCGAGCGATAGAAGGACCCACGACATGTCGGCCGTGCCTGTCAGAGTTATGACCACGGATATCGCGCCAGGCCCGGCGAGCATCGGCGTCCCGAGCGGCACGAACGCGACGTCCTCGGGCTCATGCGGTTCCTCCTCCGGTTCCTCGGCCCCCTTGCGCCTGGACCTCGGCGTGTCTCCCTCGTACAGCATCATGACACCGATGACAAGCAGAAGGAGCCCCCCCGCTATCCTCAGCGCGTCGATGGAGACAGAGAGGTAGTCGAGTATGACCTTGCCAAGGAGCGCGAACGCGACCAGGAGCGATGCCCCGAACGTGATGGCGTACTTGAGCGTCTCGGACCGCTGCTCAGGGGTCATGCTCTTGGTCAGGACTAGGTAGATCGGCATCACCCCGAACGGGTCTATGACTATGAACATGGGAATGAAGACTATGAGGAACTCGAACGCCATCGAGTCCCTCGATGCGTTGCACCTATTTCTTGCCTTTGTTCCGTCGTGAGTAAACTCTTTAGGGCGTGCGGACGATGACGCAAGACGATATGATGAGGACCGAACCCGACCTCAAGGACGCCTACGCCCGGATTGACAAGGACATAACCCGGCACATCTCGCGCACGCGCCGGTTGCTGAGGCAGCCGAGCT
>JAABQR010000103.1 GCA_011391345.1 Methanobacteriota archaeon
TCCGACCCGAACGTGTCGGTCGCCCTCTTCGAGGACCTCGAGGAGAACGAGCATCCGCTCATCTACGTATCCGCCGCCTGCAGCTGCACGAGGCCCTTGATACCGCTCGCGGAGGAGCACCAAGTCCCCCTCGTCGGCATCGCGACCGCGAATGCCATCGGCTTCGAGGACACTGACTGGTCGTTCAGGTACTACCCCGGGACTGAGAAGGAGATCGCCCCGGCTCTGTCCATCATGGAGTCGTTGAACATCACCACCCTCGGGATCATGCGCTCGGACAACGTCATGGGCGCCGAGCTAGCGGAGAACCTGTCCATCGCGATGGAGGCGTCGGGCGGGACCGCGGAGATCGTCGACTACTGCTGCAAGGACGTCGACATCACCTCAAAGGTCGACTTGCTGGCCGAGAACCAGGCGATATACATCGCGGCGGACTTCAAGGCCGCCAAGGTCGGCCTGCTCGCGGTCCGCGAGGCCAACTACTCGGGCCATGTCTTCGGGGCGAGCCCCGCTTCCAGCCCAGAGATAACATCCATGCCGGAGGCCGAGGGGATGTACGTGTCCGCCCCGGCGATATACAACCAGAACTACCTCCCCACCCAGGACCTGAAAGAGGAGTTCCAGCAGGTGTTCGGCTACAACATGACCCATTACGCCGTCAGCGGCTACGACGTGATCAACCTCATCTACGGCCTGATGAAGGACAAGGAGCTCACGAGGGACGTGATGCGCGAGCAGCTCCACGGGGGCTTCTCGTACGCGAGCGTCCTCGGACCGGTGGTCGTGGCTCCAGGTTCGCATGACATCCAGTACGACCTCCTGCGGGCCCAGGTCGTGGAGGGCAGACTTTGGTATCTCTGAGGGATCGCATCAGCAAGGCCCAGAGCAGGATATCGACCAAGATCGTCTCATCGCTCCTGGTCCTAGCCTTGGTATTCCTTGCCCTCGCGGTGTACAGCGTGGAGGCCGGTCAGAAGTCCTTCACGGAGGCCATCGGCACCGAGTCGGTCGAGAATGCCCGGCACTTCGCCCTGTCCGTGGACCGAGGGATATACTCGAAGCTGCACGAGATGATCATCATCTCGATGGGCAACAACATGAGGAACTTCCTCATCGCCTCGAACGCCGAGTTCGACGCGATGGCCGACCCTGAGCTCTACATAGACCAGCAGGACGAGGACTGGGTCTCCGTCCCCGAGGACGAGACGTCAGCGTTCATGGACGACATGCTCTCCAACAACCTATCCTTCGACCTCATGAGCCGGCTGGACGAACACTACATCCGCGAGCACGCGATAGATGTCTACGGCGAGGTCCAGGTGTCCAACAAGTACGGCGCGCTGGTCGCGATGACCACGAAGTCCGAAGACTACCGCCAGAGCGACGAGGCCTGGTGGCAGGACACGGTGGACGAGGGCAAGCTCGTGGGCGAGGTGGAGCTTGACCCCTCGACAGGGGCGTACAGCATACCGATCAGCATCACCGTGTTCGACTCCGACAACAACTTCATCGGGGTCATGAGGGCCCACGTGGGCGCGACCGAGGTCGTAATGGAGGCCCAGTTCGAGACCCACGTGTACGAGACGACCAAGGTGGACATACTGACAGCGGACCTGCGCCTGGTCTACTCCACTCACGCGTTCAAGACCTATGACGACATGTCCTCGGTCGTCTACGTCCAGCAGATAGAGGGCGAGTCCGGGTACTTCATATCGGAGGAGGGGGGGCGCGAGAGGTTGTACTCCTACTCGGTCTCCCCAGGGTACATCGAGTACGAGGGCTCCAGCTGGATATTCCTGATGAGCCATGATACCGCCGAGGTCCTCGAGCCCGTGACGCTCCTCCGGTTGGAGATCCTCGCGATGTCCGTCCTCCTCCTCATGGTGTTCTTCGCGGTCGGGCTCATGCTGTCCGCGAACGTGACCCGACCGATCCAGGCGCTCAAGCGCGCGACCGAGAGGATGTCCTCGGGACACCTCGACGAGCGCCTGAGCATCAAGAGCAAGGACGAGCTGGGGGACCTCGCCCAGGCGTTCAACGTCATGGCGTCGGACCTGGACGGGCTGTACGCGGACCTCGAGGCGAAGGTGCGCGAGCGAACGAAGGAGCTCGAGGCCGCGAACGACAAGCTCACGATACTCGGGTCGATAACCCGCCACGACGCCCTGAACCAGCTGACGGTCCTCAGGGGATGGCTGTCCATGCTCGAGACCGACTGGTCGGACGAGAACGTGAGGAAGTACTTCGAGAGGATGAAGCAGTCAACGGATGTCCTCGAGGCCCTGCTGAAGTTCACGGCGATGTACGAGAAGATAGGAATCACGCGGCCACAGTGGATAGACGCGAAGATGGCCGTGGACATCAACATGCCGGGGCTCGAGTTGAAGGGCGCGAAGGTCGTGAACAAGCTCCAGGGGCTGGAGGTGCTCGCGGACCCGATGTTCCCCAGGGTGCTCAGGAACCTCGCGGAGAA
>JAABQR010000104.1 GCA_011391345.1 Methanobacteriota archaeon
ATAGTACGGCCTCTGCACAAGGAGTCCCAGGGACATGAGCTTCCTCATCTGCCACTCGATGAACTTCGAATAGTCGGGGTTCACGGTGGATGTGAACCTGCGCCAGTCGGACATGAATCCGAAGCGCTTCCAGTAGTCGTTCACATAGACATGGTTGAAGAACCTGACGACCTCCTGTGGGTCGGAGAGCTTCAGTATCTGTTCGCTGGTGCATCCGTTCGCCTCGAGGATGCCAATCGTCGCAGGGTCCCTCCGCTCCACCTTGCGGGCGAAGCTGATGGCACCATTCCCCGTGGCATGCGTGCCCACCGGGAACAGGACCCTGTGCCCGGTCATGAGCTTGTAGCGGCAGATGGCATCAGTGACGCTGTAGCCGCGCATGTGGCCCACATGCATGTACCCCGTTACCCCGGGGTACGCGAAGATCATGAAGAACTTCTTCTTGCCTGGTTCGGGCTCGGACTCGTTTATCCTAGCCTCGTACCAGGCGTCTCGCCACTTGGCCTCGATTGCGGAGAAGTCGAGCGTCATCTCAGTCAGCCAGCAGAGGACGGAATGTGCGGGTGCGATAAAAGGTTATTCGACGGCGCCGGGGCGGTCTCAACTTGACCGTTTGCCGGCATGGATGAAGAACATGGCCGGGCCAGCCGTCGCAAGGACGACGCCAGCGAGGCTCAGAAGCAGCCCGAGGAACAGTGTGAAGGATGCACTCCCGACTCCTGAACCCGACGTCTGAAGGGCATCCTCGCCCGCCAGCACTGTGTCGGGTTCCGAGAGCGATGTGACTGCCAATACGAAACCCGTTACGAATAATGCGATGCCGAGCCCGACGACTGCCAGAAGTGCCCTGCTCTTCCGACGCCGCGAGTCGACCTCTCGGTCGTCCTTGTTCAAACTGTTAGTCTCCCAACTGCTGAACGGACCGATGCGGCATCCTGTTGATAAAGATTGCCCGCGTATGCCATGTGTGTAGTTCACTGGTGAAAATGTCATACCGGACGAGGACCTCAGAGGTGCCGGCGCAAGGCCGCCAGTACACCGATATGACATAATCAGACGAAATGTGACATTTTGGATACCTATATATACGGTCGTATGACATATGTCCCTTCTGCGTCTGAAAATCGGGATGGGATGCACACTTGAACGACCCTTTGGAGAACGAGCGGATAACTCTTCGCTTGGACGCGGACGATCTGCGTCTGATAGACGAGTTCATCACCGCGAGCAACGAGTTCTCCAACAGATCGCAACTTGCGCGCGCAGCAATACGCGCGTATGTTGAGGCGAAGCTCGGGTGTGATCAAGGGACGAAGAAGATGAACGAGGTCGTGGTGGAACTGCCACCGCTCGTTCTAGACACGATCGCGCACCTGGTCGCTGAGGGCGTCTACAACTCGACGTCCGAGGCGCTCGCGGACTGCGCCCGACATCAGTTCCTCCACGCGGAGCACGTGGAGACGCTGAAGAAGGACGCTAACCAGCAGCGGAGCGCGGTCAAGGTCGTGCCAAGAACATAGGCACCGTTTGAGGGCGACATCGACACTGTTGGGGGAGACTCTCTAGAGAGTCTCCTCTCCACCGTGGCGGCGGTGAACGGAGGCCAAAAGGATGACGGCGGAAGATGGGAGCAGGACGGAAGAGCTGATCAACTCGCTAGGAGTGAGCTTGGGAGAGCCTACAATCGCAGTCGTGGGATGCGGCGGCGCTGGCTCGAACATAGTGCACGGAATGTACTGGAAGCATAACCGAGTGGAGACCGTGGCCATAAATACGGATGAGGACCACCTGAGGAAGGTCGACGCCCACCGGAAAGTGCTGATAGGGAAGGACGTGGCCTTCGGCAATGACGCCGGGGGGTACCCCGAAGTAGGGGAGCACTGTGCCGAAAAGGCGCGCGAAGTGATCCGCGAGGCCATCAAGGGCTATGACATAGTCTTCGTAGTGGCAGGGATGGGCGGGGGCACGGGCACTGGCGTCGCGCCAGTGGTCGCGAGCGTCGCGCGCGAGACGAACGCAGTGTCGTTCGCGCTGCCGATAATGCCGTTCAACCATGAAGGAAGGAACGAGGCGGCCAGCGATGGGCTCGCCAAGCTGAGGGAGCAGGCGAGTTTCACAATCGTCTTGGACAACAACAAGCTCGTTGGACTAGCTGATGAGCTCCCGATGTCCGAGGCACTCAAGGTCATCGACAGGAGTGTCATGAAGATCGTCGAGAGCGTGAGCGCCCAGACGAGCTCGTATGTCTCGACCCTCATGGAGGACGTGGTCGGATACGCCGACGACTTCGAGGAACCATCACCTGTCAGGCCACCGCAGATGTCCGAGCAGCTCATACACGCCGACCTCAACCCGATGCTGGGCAACTTTGGCCCCGGGTTCTTCTGAAGACGGAGGAACTGGGACAGAAGAAGGTGAGCTGCGATGGCAAACCTGGTCAAGGGCATGAGGAAC
>JAABQR010000105.1 GCA_011391345.1 Methanobacteriota archaeon
CCTGCCAAACCTCTTAACGCCCCTTTTCATTCTCTGATGCGCTAGCATGCGCGACAATTGGCGTCTGGTGGACAGCGGTGTCGTCGGGCCTCCAGTATCGGCGGCCCTGGATGAGGCCATCCTCGAGGCGCACTCCAATGGTGCGGTCCGCGACACGCTCCACTTCTACACCCGCTCGTCGCCGACCGTCTCGGTCGGTTACTTCCAGAGGGTCGGGGAGACCCTGGACCTCGACGCGTGCGGGCGTCTGGGGGTCAGCATCGTCCGTCGCGGGTCCGGAGGCAGTTCGATATACACCGACGAGGGCCAGCTGATCTACGGGCTCGTCGTGAGGTCCGAGGAGCTTCCCCCGACCCCGGAGGCGTCCTTCGCGGTCGTGTGTGGCGCCATCGCGACGGCGCTCTCGTCCTTCGGCATCGACGCGAGGCATAGGCCCGTGAACGACATCGAGGTGGGCGGCAGGAAGGTCTCGGGCAGCGCGCAGCTGAGGAGGCGCGGCTCCGTCCTACAGCACGGCACGGTCATAGTGGACACGGACCTGACCGCGATGGACTCGGTCCTGAGGCACGCCGACGGGCCGAAGCCATCCGAGCGGGTCACGACCCTCGCGGCGCTCCTCGGCCACGCGCCGGACATGGACGAGGTCAAGGCTCGGGTCCGAGGCGCCATCTCCGACGCGTTCGGCGTACGCATGGATAAGGACGTGCTCACTGGCGAGGAGGAAGGCCACGTCGGACGTCTCGTGGAGGAACGGTATTCCCGGGACGAGTGGAACCTTAGGCTGTGAGTCTACATCTCCTCGGGAGCCTCGATCCCGAGGCACGAGAGCGCGTTCCTGAGGGCCCACATGCTCGCCTCGACCAATGCGAGCCTGGCCTCGCGGATGTCCCCCTCGGCCCTCAGGACGGGCACGTACCTGTAGAACTGATTGAACTGCGACGCTAGCTCCTGGGCGTATGACGCGAGCGTGTGCGCGCGCCTGTTGTCTGCGCAATCGTCGATCACCGCTGGTAGGCTCGCGATGAGCTTCGCCAGGGCCTTCTCGTGGTCCGTGACGAGCCTCCTCGCGTCGAACGCACCCGCGCGCCCGTCTGACTTGGCCATGATGGAGCACGCCCGCGCGTGCGCGTACTGCACGAACGGCGCGCTCGCGCCCTCGAAGTTGAGCGCGTCCTCCCACTTGAACACGATCTGCTTCTCCGCCTGTATCCTGATGATGTTGTACCTTAGCGAGCCGATGCCGACCACGCGCGCGATCTCCCTCATCCTCTCCTCGGACAGGTCGGTCCTGCGCTTCTTGACCTCGTCGTACGCCCTCTCGACGGCCTCGTCGATGAGGTCGTCTATGTAGACCACCCTGCCCTTCCTGGTGGACATCCGTCCCTCGGGGAGCGACACGAACGCGTAGAACACTATCTCGGGCTTCCTGTCCACGCCCATGATCGTCAGGGCCGCGGCCAGCTCCTGCATGCCGAGCTTCTGGTCCTCTCCCAGGACGTTGACCGCGACATCCGTCCTCTTGAACTTGTCCATGTGATACGCGAGGTCCCTCGTGGTGTACAGAGAGGTCCCGTCGGCCCTCGTGAACACCCACTTGGTCTCCCGGCCGCTTATGCCGAAACTCTCCAGCTCCAGGTGGTACGCGCCGTCGACCTCCCTGCAGTGCTCGGACGCCTTCAGCCTCTCCACGACCTTGTCCACGGTGCCGTCCTGGACGAACGTGGATTCCCACATGAACCCATCGTATGAAATGTTGATCCTCTTCATGCTCTCCGTGATGGCCGCGAGCACCTTCTCGCAGGCCTCCCTGGCGAGCCTGACGGTCTCCTCGTCCCCGTGCTCAAGCTTCAGGAGCATCTGGTCGACCTGGCTCAAGACATCCGGGTCCTCCTCGACGCGCTTGTTGGCCTGCTGGTAGAACAACACATGCCTGTAGTGGTCCGCGTCCCTCTCGGGCTCCTGCTCGAGGGCGAGGTGCTTGACGCCCCAGGTCATGATGACCACCTGGCGGCCGACATCGTTCACGTAGAACTCGGTCGTGACGTCGTACCCGGCCATGCGCAATATCCTGGCGACCGTGTCGCCGATGATCGGGTTCCTCGCCCTGCCCACGTGGAGGGGTCCGGTCGGGTTCGCGCTCGTGTGCTCCAGGAGTATCCTGACGCCTCTTGGCTCCCCCTTGCCGAACTCGTCTTTCCGAGCGACCGCGTCCTCGAGCGCCGCCTGGGCCAGGTCCTCGAAGCGCACATGGAAGTTGACATACCCGCCCTTCGCCTCGACCCGCTCGATCATGCCCTCGGGCGCGATCTTCGACGCGATCTCCTGGGCGATGACGGCAGGGGCCTTGCGCATGCTCTTCGCGAGCGGGAAGCAAGGGAACGCGAGGTCTCCCATGCCCTCAGGCGCCCGGTCGAGCGTCGGCTCGGCCTCGATCCCGAGCTCGGCCAACGCCTT
>JAABQR010000106.1 GCA_011391345.1 Methanobacteriota archaeon
TCGGCGGTATCTTATTCGCCATGAGTACTTTGAGAAGTGTGTGTCTTATTGGAGGCCTTGCTCCGACATTCGTCACCCTAGCCCTATGTTTCACTCCATCGCTGCCCATCACGAGTAAGTCAACACAGTTGCGATAAGCCTTGTAGTACTTGATGTCCTCAAGGCCGAGTTCGTAGTACTCAAATCCTCCTGCCTCAGCGATTCTCTTGGCTGTGTATGAGTCGGCAATCCCTCCGGCAGCGCCGTAGGGAGTCATCTGATATGCACCAGCCTTCCACAGATCGGGGCTTCGAATGAAGACCAAACGCCTACCAGTCATGTAGCAGCTGAATCGTCCTGCCTCTCTCTCTATCACGCTGCCCATGAACCACGTGCGCCATGGTCTCGTCACGTTCAGGATAACGTTAGTGTGTTTGCTCAACAGCACTTCGTCCGAATCCAGTATAAGTTGGCCTTCGACGTCGTATACAGAGTTCTTTCCATCGAGATGTCCGATACGCATGGTCTAGTCCTCTTGCAGTATGACTATCGTGGGCGTTCCTGCATCATTGCGCTTCTGAGCCTGCTCCTTCATGAATGACTGAGCGGAATTCCACGCGGTTTCTGCAATAGCAGAAGGAACCTCGTCCCCATCGAAGTATGCTATGAAGAAAGTAATGCAACTTCCGGGACATATAAGACTCGCTTCTGTAAGGACGGATGATGACGCAAGGACCTAGGGCAAGTTGTATACCGACAAGCATGTTGATCAGAGTTCATGTCGTTCAGCTGTTGGGCGCGAATGGCATCAGACCTCCTCACCATCCGGACATGAGGCATGAAGGTTACATCTTCTTCCTTCGAGCAGGAGGTACATCTGAATATAAATTCCATCTGATGCATTAAAATGTGCGAGGGCCCGGATTTGAACCGGGGAACCCCTGCGAGAACAGATCTTGAGTCTGTCGCCTTTGACCGAGCTTGGCTACCCTCGCTTGAGCCATTGTTAACCCCGGGGAGATAATAAAGATTCCCAGGGATCCGCGGCGTGGGCACGGTCACATTCCCACCGCCCAGACGGCCGGAACGGGATTATGCGAACCGAGCATCACACAGGCCCGTGCCCTCGGCCTCGTCCATGCGGTTGACGGACGTTAGGACGACAACCCCTGACCGTTCGATGGTCGTACCGAAAAGGATTAAAAGAACCACACTATATTAGGCTCTGGCAGGCACGGAGGACGCTTGTCAATCTCCATCATGGAGAGGCATCACCAACACACCTCGCCATTTCCTCCAGAATTTCGAACCACCCACAACTTTTTCACCAAAAGAGGTGTTCGTCTTGCCTCTCCACCCTATTTATTCTGGTCAAACAGCATGGGCTTCCCTCCGTCGTACGAGGGACCAGCCTGAGATACCATCATTAAGAATCCTGCCCTCCTGCCCCCGGACGCTCATGTGAGGACTAGGCATCCGTCCTTCGTCACGAGGACCGAGTGCTCAGCCTGCGCCACCAGACCGTCCGCGACCTCGACGAGCACGGGGTAGTTCATCACCATGCCCATCCTGAGCATCTTGGACAGGAGCGTCTGGGCGTTCGGGTGCAGGTCGTCGCACCATCTGGACGCGAACGGGAGCGTGCCGAACTTAGACTGCATCCGGGCGAACATGGAGGATATCTCCACGGGGGCCCTCCGGTCCCTCACGATCCTGTAGATGTTGCCCCTCGATGCCCCCTTCACCTTGCCCTTGCCGGTCGTGGAGAACGGCTCGATGGCGAGGATCATGCCTTCTTCAATCACATGACTCTCCCGCGTCTTGATGTTCGGGATACTGACGCCCGCGTGGAGGTTGAACCGCTCCATGCTGTGTCCGGTGAGGTTCTCCACCGGCCTGAAGCCAGCAGACTTGATGGCCCGCTCTACCGCGGCCCCTATGGCCGAGGTAGTCGTGCCTGGGGCGACCATCTCTATCGCCATCCTGAGGGCGTCCTCCGCGCACGATATGAGCTTCTGGTTGTTGCGCGTCCCGAGCTCGACAGTCACCGACGTGTCCCCGGGATATCCGTCGACGTGCGCGCCCAGGTCCACCTTGATGATGTCGCCCACCTTGAGGATGGTGTCGTCTGTCTTCGAGGGGGTGTAGTGCGCGGCGACGGAGTTGATGCCGATGTTCACCGGGAAGGCGCATTCGGCGCCCTTAGAACGTATCAGACGCTCGATGTCATCGGCCAGAGCGAGCGCGCTCATCCCAGGCTTGATGAGCGAGACGGCGAACTCCCTCGCCTCCCGGGTGACCGCCCCCGCCTGCTTGTATCTCTTGAGCGCTTCGTCGCTAACGGAGGGCGTCCTCAATCTCCTCCTGAGACACGACACCCTTCCGAATGAACTCGACCTCGCCGTCCGAGACATCTATGATCGTGGACGGGGCGGAGTACTTGGTCTTCCCGCAGTCGATGCATATCTTGA
>JAABQR010000107.1 GCA_011391345.1 Methanobacteriota archaeon
GACGGGACATCGTGGTGAGCCTTCGATTCCTCGGTCATCATAATCACCTCGACTCCTTCACGAGGTCCATGTACAACGCCTCGAGCGGCAACCCGACAGGGCTGAACGATACGACGTTCACACCGATGGCCTGGACACCCTTGAGCAGGTCTCCCCTGGACTCGACCGAACCCTCGTAGTCGACAACGAGGGTCTGCTGGTTCGCTCTGGCGACTCGCACAACGCTGGGCAGGGCCGATATCCTGCCGATGACGGAGTCAGCGATCGCAGAGGAACCGACGACCTCGAGCTTCATCACCTTGGTAAGTTTCCCGAGGCTGTCTATGTCATCGTACACCAGGAGCTTCCCGTGGTCTATGAGCGCAGCCTTGTCACAGGTCTCCTCGACCTCGCCCAGCAGGTGGGAGCTCATGAATATCGTGTAGTGTTCCTTCTTGAGGTGGTTGATGATCTCCCTCACTTCGACCATACCCCTGGGGTCGAGCCCGCTCGTGGGCTCGTCGAGGATGAGTATTTCCGGCTCATGCAGGAGGGCCTGTCCGATGGCCAAGCGCTGCTTCATGCCCTTCGAGAACTTGCCTATGCGGGTGGAGCGCCACTGTTCCATCTTGACCTGTTGGAGCACCTCGTTCGTGCGATTCGAGATGTCTTGTGGCGACATACCCCTGATTCTTCCGAGGTAGGACAGTGTCTCCACCGGGGTCAGGAAAGGGTAGAACTCGGGGGTCTCGACGACCGCGCCCACATGGGCCAGAGCCATCTTCGGGTCCTGGACGACATCGACTTCGTTCAGGAGTGCGCGCCCGCTCGTGGCGCCGATGAGGTTCGTGAGTATCTTGATCGTGGTCGTCTTGCCGGCGCCGTTCGGGCCGAGGAAGCCCACGGTGGTGCCCTTCTCCACCTTCAGGGTGAGGTCATCCACTGCCTTGATCGGGCCGAAGGACTTGTTCAGCTGCTGGAGCTCTATCATGTTCCAACGTCTCCGTGCTACATCTGCGAATCGCGATGTGGTATAAGAACGGAACCGGGGAATCCCCTATGATGGTTGGGCCGAACATCACATGCCCAAGGCCGAATACAGCGCCCTGGCGATCCTCTCCGCCTCGTCCTTGTCCTTGGCAGGGTGCATCAACAGCCGGCCGTGGGGATAGACAGTCACTTCGACGTCCTTCCTCACGACGAGCATCACGCCGGCGTTGGAAACGATGGAGTATCCCGCCGACCTGAGCCTCTTCTCGCACTCGCCGAGGTCCAATGAGGTCCTCGCTTTGGGGACGGCCTCGAACGCGTCGAACCTGCACGGTCTGACGGCGACGAACTCCAAAAGGGGTCACCCCTTGGGCAGTATCCTGTCCAGAAGGGAGTCGACCTGCACCTTGAGCGTCTCGAGCGAGCCCTCGTTGATCACCATGTGGTCCGCGAGCGCGATCGCGTCCCCGAGGCCCCAGTCCAGCTCGCGCCTGTCGCGCTTGTCGAACTCCGAGAGCACGGCCGGCGAGTCTGTCCTGGCCCGCGCCTTGAGACGTTCGAAACGGGTCTTGGGCGACGCATGTATCCCGACGACCTGCAGGTCCGCGCCGAACGCGTGTTTGAACGCCCTTATCTCGTCCGGGCCCCTGGTGCCGTCGATAGCGACGATGTCGCCGCCGACGAGCGGTATGACCCTCTTGGCCCAGATGTCCATACCGAACCTCTGCCTCTCCTCGTTCGCGAGGTCCCCGAGGTTCTTGTCCGAGTGGTCGATCCCGAACTCCTTCGCCCGGTCCCTGACCAGGTCCCCCATCCGGATGACATTGGCTCCGCGCGCCATGCAGCACTTGAGGAACTCCTCCTTGCCGCAGCCAGGCATCCCTGTCGTCACGAGTATCTTCACACGTACACCGGAGGTGTAGATGCGCCAGACCGTCAAAAAACCTTTGGTCGTTGCAGCTACCGCAGGGCCCGTCCCAGTGCAGGTTCGGCGCACTCCGAGACCGCGTCCAGGTCCAGGCCCGCCTTGGCCCAGTATCTGGGACAGAGGCCCAGGGCGATGCAGTCGTCGAAAGTGGGATATGCCCTGAACGAGCCCTTGGCGGAGGACCTGGCCCGCACCGGTGCGTCGCCGGACCCCAGTATCCGCCTCACGCCCTGCAGGTCTGTGCCTCCGGCCCCGATGACCGACGAAGGGTCGGCGCCGGCCTTCGAGCATTCCATGAAAGACTTGGTGAAGTCACCAGGGGCCATGCCAACGGACGACGCGGCGTCGAGCGACGGCACGTCGAAGTGCAGGTATCCCGGCTCCTTGGCCGCCAGAGCCATCTGCTTCGGGTCCTCGTTCACCTTCAGGAACGACCTGCACGGGTGCGGGCAACCGAAACATGCGACGACCCTGTGTAGGAGCGACGAGAAGCCGCTGTCCCTGGCCTTGCCCCAGTAAGACGCGAGGCCCGCGCTCGGGCCCAG
>JAABQR010000108.1 GCA_011391345.1 Methanobacteriota archaeon
CCAATGACTTGTCCCGAGATAGAGGTTTGGGGCCTCACGCCTTCACGAACGGGATGCCTTCCCGCTCGAGGGCGATCCTCAGCAACAGGTGCTGGATGCTCGTCTCGCCCGGCGTCGCCACTGTCCTGCCGACCAGGTCCGCGAGGGTGTGGATGTCACTGTCCACATGGACCACGATCCCGCTGCCCTCGCTGTTCGCCTGCGCGATTATGCGGACGGGTACGTCCAGGTTCGCGTGCTTCTGGATGGCCGGGGGCGCGCCCAGGTAGCCGATGTCGACATCGCCCAAGTTGAACGCGTCCATGACCGCCCCGCCGTTGGCGTAGGGAGGCAGTGGGTCGACGTTCAGGCCGTACACCTCGAACAGGTCCTTCTCGCCGCCTCCGACGGTCTTGTTCTGCGCCACGTACTGCGCGAGCTGGTGTAGGTCTCCGGACAGATATCCCAGCCTTATCGCGTCCTCGTCAGCCGGGTTGAGGATGGTCGAGCTCGGCTCGACGTCGTCAGCCAGGGCGAGGAACGACTCGTCGACGTAGTCATCTATGAACGCGCTCGCGTTCTCGTACCCTAGGCCGTCCAGCGTGTCGTTGGTGATTATGTTCGATTCGACATACATGTCAGTGAATTCCTTGAGGGCGGAGAGGAAGTCGTCCCCCATCTCGTACCCGAATTCCACGTGTTCCAGCCCCTCCTCGACCACTGCCTCGCTGCGGAGTGTGAAACCTGAGGCCATCTCGAGAAGGAGGCTGTAGTTCGCTCCGGTGGGGTTCGCGAGCGCGTCAGCCATCCACCTGTTCGCCTCGATGTGCGCCTTCAGGAACCTGACCGTAAGGTCGGACCCGTCGGCCGAACCCAGGAAGTCCTCCCAGACAGCCACCACACAACACGGGTGATTCGGCATGATCTCGTCCGACCACATGATGACGCGGCCGGTCCCGGCGACCACTGACGACGACACGTAAGGCTCCCATGCGATGTACGCGTCCGACTGGTTCGCCGCGAGCCAACCGTCCATCAGGCTCGGGGCCATTGTGACATAGCCCACGCTGTCGTCGCCTGAGCTACCGCCCATGTACAGGGCGGTGGCTATCCCAGCCAACACGACCGCGGCCGCGACGACTATCACGAGCACGATTGTCTTCTTGTCCATGATGTTCCCCTACGAGGACACGTCAGCGTCTGTGGCGTATTAAACCCTTTCCAGCATGGTGACACATCATTAGTACAAGTGTATAAATAGGTCGGTCAACATTTGTATATGTCGGAAACATGAAGGACGCATCTAGGAAAGTAATCGCGGGCGCGCTGCGGTCGGACGAGGCATTCAAAGAGGCGCTCAACGGGGCCCTCGAGGAACTAGGGATGACCGTGCAGGACCTCGCGAAGAAGGCCGGGGTCTCACCGAGCACCCTCTACAAATTCACCAACGAGGACAGGTCCCCGAGCCTGGGGATTCTTCGGAAGATCGTGGACGCCCTAAGGGAGGCCGAAGGCCTCAGGGCAGGCAGGTTCATCGCCGTCATCGCCGCGCGCCACGTGCTCGACGAGGTCGAGGAGAGGTCGGTGCCCATTGGTGACGGGAGCGTCCGCGTCAGGGAGTACCCCGCGTCGACGGTCGAGGACGCGATCGTCGCCGCCATAAGGGCGGAGAGGGACGGCGCGGTCGCGGTCGTCTGCGCGCCGATCGTCAGCGCGACCGTCGAGAAGGTCGTCGACCTCCCCATCGCCACCATCATGCCGAGGGACTGCGTCACGGAGGCCATCAAGCTGGCCGCCAAGAAGTCGAAGGGCTAGAGGACCTTCATCCTCGACACGCTGAGGTCCAGGCCGATGGAAACGAGCTCGCCATCCTCGACCTCCGAGACCGAGCCGTCGACCGCGCAGCCTGCGGGGACCTCCTGGAATAGCATGACATCGGTCGCCCTCACGGCGACCTTGAGCTTGTAGTACCACTCCCAGTCCATCTGGTTCACCTTCCTGAAGCCGACGAGACTCGACCCGTCGGAGACCAACAGGATCATGCCTCGGTACTTGGCGTCCTTGAGGTCGTCTCTGACGAGCCCCGTGACCGACCCGACGAGGTCCTTCGTCCGAGCGTACCTGTCCGAGAGGAGCATCAGGAGCCTCTCGCTGTCAGTGTCCCCCTTCGGCGCCTCAGTGGCCTCTGGGATCTCACCCTTCACCGTGCCGTTGTGCGCCAGCACCAGGTCCCCGGATATGAAAGGGTGCGTGTTCTTCATCGAGACGCTCCCGGCCGACGCGGCGCGCACGTGTGCGATCAGTATGCTCGGTCCCGCGGCCGTCCCGGCCGAAGCCATCGCGGCGTCGAACGAAGGGTCGATGTGAGCGGGCCTGATGCTCTTACCGACCAGCCCCGGGGAGCCGCGAGAGAACGACACGATACCC
>JAABQR010000109.1 GCA_011391345.1 Methanobacteriota archaeon
AACGGATAGCCGAGGTCCACCCTCTGCGTGACTGGGAGGTATACGTTCTTCGCGTCTGACCTGACCTGGAGTCCCTTCCGGAGGGCGCCCTTCTCCATGAGCCTCTTCCGGACGGGCTCGGCCTTCTTCTTCGGGACGACCACGCAAAGCGAGTCCATCGAGGGCCTATCGATGTCCTCGATAGATAACCCAATCGGACGATGGCGCTCGCGCTGGAGGTCGGATGCGTGAACGCGTCCCAGCCAACGGATCAGTCCCAGTCGTCCTCTCTCAGCGGGACCCCCAGGTTGGACATCTTCTTCTTGTAGTCCCTGAGCACCCTCATGTACTCCTTGCTCGGGCGCCTGCTCTCCGGGTCCCAGCAATCGTACAGCATCTTGCCCAGCGGCGGGTCCGCGAGCTTGCCCTCGTACGAGGACACGAGCTTGAGCACCATCTCGTTGACATCCGCGAGCTTCATACCAGCGACCGCGTGCCCCACCTCGCCCGACATCCTTGGCTCGACCGGGGTCGTCCTGTCCTCCTGCTTGTTCGACGCCACGCCGAGAGCCTCGATGTGCATGCCCGCTGTCACTGCGGCGGCAACGGATGCCGTGGTCTCGTGCAGGCACATGGGCGTGCACGGCCCTGCAGATGTGTAGTTCAGGTTCACTGTCAACAGATGCGTGTTCCTGGAGACCGCCTGGCCCGTGACGCTGATGAGCCAGAGCAGCTCCCTGCAGCTGCTCGAGACGTACCTCAGGTGCAGCGGGAACGGCAGCAGCCAGCTCGACTGATATGTCAGCACGCCCATCATGTGGTGGGCCACGTTCGAGATGGTCGTGCCCTCTGGCCCGCCGGCGTACCCGCCCATCATGGGTCCGAAGCACATGCCGATCGCGCCCCCTAGCCCGAGCACGGCCGTGACCTTGTTCAGTCTCGCGAAGTCCACCTTCATCGGGTCCATGCAACATATCATGTATCCGTCCGACTGGCGGAGCCCGTACTTCGGATGGAGCGCGCCCGCGAGAGCGATGTCCGATTCCGCGGTGGAAAGGGTGTTCATGACGGGGATGCCCTGGCGGCCGACGCGGTTGCAGGCCTCCCTGAACAGGACCGCGTTCCTCTGTGCCCCGAGGACCTCGAGCGGGGATGCTGGCCTGATCCTCATGCCGCCGACCCTTGTGATCGCAGGCGTGGTGATGGCGTCCGTCTCCGGTATCTCGGCGTAGCCTTCCACGAGCGTCAGGAACGACCTGTCGCTGGAGCACGCTCCTCCGCCGGCGCCCAGGAGGCACCATGGAGGTGACTTGTCCCCCACGCTCCTGGTCTTCATCAGCTTCCTCTCCTTGCCGTCACCGAACCACAGCTCGCTCGGGGCGAACTTGAGGGCGTTCCTGACCTCCTTGTCCGTGTATGATATGACCCTGTTCGTGTCCGTGCAGTAGGCGCCCACATCGACGACCAGGTCGAAGGCCGCCTTGAAGACGTCGTCAGCCAGGGACGGGTCGTCCGGTATGGGGGTCTTGGGATCGAACTTGATGTCGTACTCCTTGACCTTCTCCGCGACCTTGCTGGCAAAGAGCCTCAGCTGGTAGTCCGTCTCGCTCATGGGCTTGCCCCCGAGCGCCTTCTGCATCACGTCAAGAATCTGGACCATTGTGCATCACCGCCCCTTAGCGAACTTGTTGGCGAGCCTGACCGCAGACACGGCGTCCTTGCCCCAGCCGTCCGCCCCGATCTCCTTCGCCCAGTCCTGGGTCGTGGGCCCTCCCCCGACGAGGAACGCGCGCTTCCTCCTCTCCCCGGAGGCGCTCAGGTAGTCCACGATATCCTTCTGGGAGCCAATCGTGCTGGACATCAGAGCCGACGCGCCTATGATCTTCGCGCCCTTCGACCTCGCCTCGTCCACGAACACCGAGGTCTTCACATTCACGCCCAGGTCCACAACGTTGAATCCTCCGGCCATCAGGAGGCTCGAGACGATGTTCTTGCCGATCTCGTGCACATCACCCTGGACGGTCCCTATGACGACCGTCGCCTTCGAGGTCTTCTCTCCCTTTGGCACGAGCGGGAGCAGAAGCTCGAGCGCTGACTTCATGGCGTCCCCAGCCAGCATAAGCTCGGGGAGATAGAGCTCCATCTTCTCGAACTTGTCACCGACCTGCTCTATGGCAGGCACGAGACCCTTCTCAATGGCCTGCAAAGGATCCATCTTAGACTGGATGGCGGCCTTCGCAGCAGACACAGCGGCCGCGGAATCGAACTTCAATACCGAGTCCTGCAGCTGCTTCAACACCTTGTCAGCGCTCACAGACAATTCCCTCCTAGAGACGAATGGCCGCTTCCTCCGAGCGGCGGACAGTCCCCATGGGTGCAAGGGTCTAGGCATTTAAGACGGTATTCGGGAACGCTTAAGAGAGTAT
>JAABQR010000110.1 GCA_011391345.1 Methanobacteriota archaeon
TCAGCGAGAAGCCGGCCAAGGAGGAGGTCGCGAAGGGGCCGAAGGTCGCGTACGAGGACATTGGCGGCCTCAAGGACGAGGTGCACAAGGTCAGGGAGATGATCGAGCTGCCCTTGAGGCATCCTGAGCTGTTCGAAAAGCTCGGAGTAGAGGCCCCGAAGGGCGTGCTACTGCACGGACCGCCTGGCACTGGCAAGACGCTCCTGGCGAAGGCCGTCGCCTCGGAGACGAGCGCCACATTCACATCGATAGGCGGCCCGGAGATCATGAGCAAGTTCTACGGCGAGAGCGAGGAGCGGCTCAGGGACATCTTCAAGGAGGCGGCCGAGAACGCCCCCAGCATCATATTCATCGACGAGATAGACTCCATCGCGCCCAAGAGGGACGAGGTCACCGCTGAGACGGAGAGGAGGATCGTGGCGCAGCTCCTGGCCCTCATGGACGGGCTCGAGGGGAGGGGCAAGGTCGTGGTCATAGGCGCGACCAACCGGCCCAACGCCCTCGACCCAGCGATACGCAGGCCGGGCAGGTTCGACAGGGAGATAGAGATAGGCATACCCGACAAAGGCGGTAGGCTCGAGATACTCCAGATACACACGAAAGGCATGCCGCTGGCCGAGGACGTCGACATGGACAAGCTGGCGTCGATGACACACGGATACGTCGGCGCGGACCTGGCGGCGCTCGCGAGGGAGGCCGCCATGCGCGCGCTGAGGAAGATACTGCCGTCCATAGACCTCGAAGCCGAGTCGATACCGGCGGAGGTGCTCAACAGCCTCAAGGTGCAGATGGACGACTTCATGAGCGCGTACAGGGAGATGCAGCCCTCGACCCTGAGAGAGGTCCTGATCGAATCCCCGAACGTCAAGTGGGAGGAGATCGGAGGCCTCGAGGAGCCGAAGCAGGAACTCATGGAATCGGTCGAGTGGCCCTTGAAATACGCGTCACTGTTCAAACATATGGGAGCCACCCCACCCAAGGGGATCCTGCTGTACGGGCCGCCGGGCACTGGCAAGACCCTGCTCGCAAAGGCGGTGGCCACCGAGAGCGAGGCGAACTTCATCAGCGTCAAGGGGCCCGAGTTCCTGTCCAAGTGGGTGGGCGAGAGTGAGAAGGCCGTTCGCGAGACCTTCAGGAAGGCTAGGCAGGCCGCTCCGTGCGTCATCTTCCTGGACGAGATAGACGCGATCGCCCCCGTCAGGGGAACATCGTCCGACTCAGGAGTCACCGAGCGTGTCATCAGCCAGATACTCACGGAGATGGACGGGCTCGAGGCGCTGCACAACGTCGTCGTGATCGCGGCAACGAACAGGCCGGATATCATGGACCCGGCGCTGATGCGCCCGGGCAGGTTCGACAGGCTCGTGTACGTGCCCCCGCCCGGACTCGAGGCCAGGAAGGAGATACTCAGGATACACACAAAGGGTAAACCCTTGGACGATGATGTGGACCTGGACAAGCTGGCCGCCAAGATGGACAAGTATACGGGCGCGGAGATATCCGCCGTCTGCAACGAGGCCGTGATGCTGGCGATCAGGGACTATGTCCTCGAGGGCGGGGACCTGGACGAGGACGCCGTCAAGGGACGGAAAGTGGGCATGAAGTACTTCGAGAAGGCCATGGAGAACGTCGAACCGATGAGCGAGAGCGACCTCAGGAAGTACGAGAGACTCTCACCCAATGCGATGTACAGATGATGATGGAGATGATGCGCGGTTGCATGAACAGGTGACCAGATCTCCGAAACACGCGCGCGCGGTCGCGGGGGACAGAGACAAGCTCGTCGGCAGGACGAGGGAGACCCTCGCGAAGTGCGGATTCTACGTCTCCAACCCGCACAACCTCAGGAGCATCAGCTTCGATCTCGTCGCACGCAGGGACAGGCAGCTCCTGATAGTCAAGGCGCTCTGCAACATCGATTCCCTGTCGTCGGATGACGCCGATGAGATGAAGGTCATGGCGTCGATGCTGGGAGCCAGCCCGATGGTCATTGGGATGCACTCCAGCTGCGCGGACCTCGAGGACGGCATCCTATACACCCGTTTCGGCATCCCGATAGTGTCAGAGGGCACATTCACGAACTTCATGCTCGAGGGCGTCCCGCCGCTCGTCTACGCCGCGCCAGGCGGGCTGTATGTCCGCCTCGACGGGGATATGCTCAAGGAGATCAGGCAGACGAGGGTGATATCCCTCGGCGCGCTCGCGGAAGCCATAGGCGTCTCAAGGAAGGCCATTCAGATGTATGAGACCGGCATGGGCGCGATGGTCGACATCGCCAGCAGGATCGAGGAGTTCCTGGACGCGCCGCTCGTGCTGCCCCTGGACCCGTTCGCGTACGCATCCGAGGTCGCGGACCAGTTCAAGGAGTTGGAGAGGTTCGAGGGGCAGAACAAG
>JAABQR010000111.1 GCA_011391345.1 Methanobacteriota archaeon
GGGCGGTGCGTCTCCTGCTTGTGCTGGATACGAAGGTGCGGACTCCATCGGTCGAGAGGCTGCTCAGGTCGGTCGAGGACGCGAGGGGCGAGTTCGCTATCATCAGTTCGATGCACGAAGCCGGCCGCAGGCTGGAGTCGCTGGGCGGGGTCGGAGGACTGCTGCGATACAAGATGGAATAGGCCTCAGTTGAGCCTCTTCCTGGCGTTCACGATGTCCATGGTCGCGTCTATGAGCATTGCTATGGGGAACGGTTTTGTCCAGAACGACACGGCCCCTGCCCGGATGGCCTGCTCCCGGACGGTCTCGTCCGCGCTGGAGAATATGATCGGGATGCTCGGGTCGATGGTCTTGATCTCCTTTGTCGTCTCGATGCCGTCCTTGCCAGGCATCCTGTGGTCCATTATGATCGCGTCGGGTTTCGAGGGCATGCTCCGAATCAGCCTCACGGCCTCGTCGCCGCTCCTGGCCGAGAACACCGTGTGCCCTCGGGATTCGAACATGTCCTTGTACAGGTCACGTATGAAGTCCTCGTCATCCACAACGAAAACGCGAGCCGGCAGGCCTTCGGCTCGCTTTAGGTCTCTCATGGTCGTATAGCCTCCTGACATCACTGCCAGTGCCCTCAAACCAGGTCCGTAGTTCGTCATGGCGTGTACCCTGGTCAGGTACTGCGCGCAGATGTGACAAGCTGTTCCGACAGCCATGCCACTAGTGCATCCCAGCTATCCCGCTGGGGTCCCCATCAATGTCGGTCTAATTAACCCTTTTGCGCCAGCGACTGTCCAAAATGACCGATTGTCACGCGAGCGTCCTGGTGCTCGCACAAGTCCAATAGTCTCGTTGATTGAATGGCGAGAGATGGTCAACCCTCCCCCATCTTCCAGCCATCTTCCGTGAATGTCAGCTGGAGCCGTTCCTTCGGCTCGAAGTAGGGGCACGTCTCGCCATCCGTCGGCGGGTCGAGCTCACAGTCAGGATACAGTCTGCATGCTTCACAAATCATCCCCTTGACGCCTCTCTCGCCTTTCTCGGCAGGTCATCTGCCCCATAGTATCTCCGCTTTATCCAAAGGGAGACACTCACGAGGCTGATGAGAACCGGCACCTCCAGCAACGGGCCTATGACTGCTGTGAAAGCCTCTGTCGACGCTATCCCGAAGGTGGCGATCGCCACCGCTATCGCAAGCTCGAAGTTGTTGCTCGCGGCCGTGAATGATTGAGTGGCGGCCTGGCCATAGGTGAAGCCGAGTTTGTACGATAGGCCGAAACTGACGAAGAACATCAGCAGGAAGTAGCTCAGCAGCGGAAGGGCAATTCGGACAACGTCCAAGGGCTTGTCGACGATCTTCTCCCCCTGCATGGAGAACATTATGACGATCGTGAAGAGCAGTCCGAGCAGCGCCAGCGGGCTTATCCTCGGCGCGAAGACGGTGTCGAACCACGCCCTGCCCTTCCTGCGAGCCAGGAAATACCATGTCGTGACGCCGGCAGCAAACGGCATGCCCAGGAATATCAGGACGTTCTTCGCGATGTCTGCGATCGTTATGTCGACGACTATAGACTGGGTGGACGGTGACATGACAGGCGTCATGACGGTTATGAACACGTACGCGAGGACAGAGTACATGACTATCTGGAACACCGAATTCAAGGCCACCAGGACAGCGCAGTACTCGCAGTCGCCTTTTGCGAGCATGTTCCACACGAGGACCATCGCTATGCATCTGGCCAGGCCTACGAGGATGAGCCCGTTCCTGAACGCCGAATCCTCTGGGTTCGGGAAGAACAACCATGCGACAGAGAACATGATGACGGGGCCGATGGCCCAGTTGAGCACAAGCGAGGTACTCAGCATCTTCTTCGCCCCTCGGAGCCTCCCGAGTTCGTCGTAACGGACCTTCGCCAGGGGAGGGTACATCATGACCAGAAGGCCGACGGCAATCGGCAGCGAGACGTTGAACACCTTCACCGAATCGAGGATGTCCGCAATCTCCGGGAAGGCATGGCCGAGTCCCACCCCTGCCGCCATCGCGAGGAGTATCCAGAGGGTGAGGAACTCGTCTAGGAACGAGAGTTTCTTCCTTGGCTCGGCACAGGTGGGAGCGGGTCCTTCGGCCAATGGCATCAACCTCTCAGGACACCGTACTCCTTCCGTAGCCGAGCGAGCGTGTCTCTCAATTCCACCAGGGTCGGGAAACTGATTGCCTCGGCTGGACATTCATTCGCGCATCCTGTGCATCCGACGATGCAGCCGAGCGGGTTCTTGACCACGGGGCCGTCCTCGCTATCCGCGTACACTCCCTGATGGCAGAACGATACGCAGACGCCGCACTTGGTACACCTGTCAGCGATGATAGTGGGGTGCCAGGG
>JAABQR010000112.1 GCA_011391345.1 Methanobacteriota archaeon
ACGGCACCTGGGGGGAGCCCGAGGAGATCATATCCAATTTCGCCGGGGAGCCGACGCTGGACGATGATGGCAACATCTACTTCGTCCACCACTACTTCGTCGACGGTGAGATGGTCGAGGCGGATATCTACGTGGCCATGAAGAACTGAGGCGAGATGCGAGGCAGCGTCACCTGGCGAGTGAGACGGCGAACTGGCGCGCGTACTCCCTGGCCTTCTCGAGCTGGCCCTCCGCCAGCGGGCCCTTCATGTCCTTGACGACGCACCTCAGAGGAGGGCCCCGGACATTCAGACCCCTCTCAGTGGCGAGCTCGGTCAGCCTGCCCGCGGCGCCCGGCTCTATCCACTTGAGGGACTTCTCCCGTTCCTTCGGGTCCTCGGGATAAGGCGAGTGAGTGTCGAAGACCGCGACAGGCCTGGCGCCCCAGGCCTTCGCGTCGAGTCTCTTCACGAACCTCTTCGACTTGCCCGTCATCTTGGCGATCCTCGTCGGAGACCCCACGAACAGGAAGTCCCCGTCCACCGGGACGTTCCGGTTCTGCCTGAGGTTCACGAGCACGACCTGGTGACCTGCCTTCTCGAGCTCCTCAGCGATGACTGACGCGACCTGTCCCGTGTTCCCGAACACGCTGTCGTATACCACAACCCCCTTCATACTGACCATCGTCCTGCACAAGGCATCGCGCTCACCCCCCTTATGCTATCTGCCTTGAGGCTCGGGGGAGGCTGGCACAGGGGTCTGTCGGAGCATGGCAGGCAATGTTTCAAATGGTTGGCGAGGCTATCACCTTCGGGCAGTCAATGATGATGGGGACGCTGGATTCCGAGACCACCAAGAGAAGGCTCCGGTTCGACTATGTCAGGGTCAAGGGCGAGCCCGGTTCGCGAGCGGTCGACGGCATCACATCCCTCGTTGCGCACCTCCACAAGCCCCAGTTCAACATCGTCGACGTGATCCAGGATGCCTCCAACATCATCCAGAGGCAGTTCAAGCTCAAGTGGGTCATGATAGGGATCAAGGGGAAGAACGACGGACTCTTTCGATACATGGTCATGACATGCATGCGCCCCGATGTGTGGGAGAGGCAGAGGAAGAGGACATACGTGGCGGAGGACTTCGAGACCACTTGCAGCAACTACAAGTTCGGGGAGATATCCGACCTGACGAGAGTGTACCTCCAGGAGGACAACCCTCTTTACAGCGAGGATGAGAAGAAGCTCGTGCAGAGGCCCGCGCTGCTCATGACTAAGAGGATGTCCTCGAGCGAGACACTAGAGGCGGACTTCATAGACACGCTGATATACGGCCCTGGAAGGAACCTCCTGGGATGGATAGAGTATTCTGGGACAGTCGCGAATGAGTTCCCTCAACCCGTGGTCATCCGGCAGATCGAGGGATACGCCGCGGTCCTCGGGGCCGCCGTCGCGATACACCTACGCTCGTGATCGACCGGCTTGGAGGCATGGAGCACATGCGAGTCAGAAAGGCCCTGGTCAGAGAGCCCGGTAACACATTCTCGAGATGCATATCCACCCATCCGATGAAGCACACGGTCGACGTGGTGCGCGCGCGTGCGCAGCACGCGACTTATGTCAAGACCATCGAGGACCTGGGACTCGACATGATCATACTGGGAAGGGACGATGCGAACGCGGACTCGTGCTTCGTGGAAGACACGGCGGTGGTGCACGGCGGAAACGCCCTGATCTGCCGGTCGGCAAAGGAGAGCAGGAGGGGCGAGACAGGCGCGGTCCAGGCCGCACTCTCCGAGCACCTGAAGGTTCGAAAGGCGACCGGACCCGCGACCGTCGAAGGAGGGGATGTGCTTCACCTGCCCGATAGGCTCGTATGCGGCATCACGAAGAGGACGAACGACGATGGCGTGCGCCAGCTCTCAGACTGGCTAGGGGTAAGGGTCGACACTGTCAGGAATCCTTCCATCATGCACTTCAAGAGCTACGTCAGCCACATAGACGACGGAACGGTCCTAGTCACCAAGGCCTTCGCTGATGAACCCGCGTTAGGCGGCCTCGACAAGCTGATCGTTCCGTTGGGTGAGGAGTACGCGGCGAACGTGCTGTCGGTGAACGGCACCGCAGTCATGCCCAAGGGATTCCCCAGGACGAAGGACGTGCTGGAACGGGCCGGAGTCAAGGTCATCGCCCTCGAAATGACCGAATTCCCCAAGTGTGACGGCGCGATGACCTGCCTATCCATACTGTTCTGAGGTGGGAAGAAGAACCGTCCATGCCCGACCGACGGCTCGTCTCGTCACCACGGGCGACGAGTCCGGCACATAAACGACTGGGAAAACAAAGTAAGGAGTTTGGTGTGGTTT
>JAABQR010000133.1 GCA_011391345.1 Methanobacteriota archaeon
TGCCGGATGAGTACGTGGCCTCGATGACCTCCCCAGTGTACAGGTTGATGAGATTGACAGTCGCCGTCTCAACCGTTGCACCGTTTGAAGCGTCCAGAACCAATAGGTTGATATCGTTCATCTCGTCAGCTGCGTCGACGCTCGCCATCGGGAGCGCGACCATGGCGGACAACGCCATTACCAGCACGATGATGGCGGCTGATAGCTTGCTCATTGCACCTGTCTTCATCCAAATGTCCCCTCCCTCTCCTGGGGACCGGAATCAACGGACCCCCCTATGAGATAGGGTATTCCGGCGAATAGATTGCCCCTTTATAAGCTTTAGGGGTTCCCGGGGGTGTCACCTGGGCGTTGCCAGCGTGACATGCCAGCACGTCTGGGGCCTATGTGACGATCTTATCGACCTGGTTAGTCTCGATGGCTCTCCTGACCTCCACCGCCAAGCGCCTGCCCGTGCTCATGTTCGTCCGCCAGGTCGTGTTCCCGTAAGGGTGGCCGACCCACATGTGCACGTTCGTCCCCCCGCCCACCCTGGGCGCGACATCGTATATGTGGAACTTCAGGTCCTTGTCGACGCATGTCTGGAGGCAGAACGGGCCTATGATCCCTGGGGCGTAATGCTCCTGGGTCGCCTTCACGTACTTCTCCGCGAGGTCGAACGCCCCCTCGATGAGGGACTCCCTCATCGTCGAAGAGTTGTGTCCGCACACGGTGTACTCCGGGGTCGCCTGCGCCCCCTGCAGTGTCATCTGCTGGGGTGCTGGCAGGCGCACATGTCCGTCCAAGGAGGTCTCGAACCGCCAGTCGACACCTATGAGCTCGATGCGCTCCATCTTCGTCTCGAGGGGAGAGTAGAAGAAGTCGAGGTTGAACACCGGACCTATGACGTACTCCTCTATCCTCGCGTCCTTGAGGTCCTCCTCGGTGATGACGTTGTTGTAGATGAGCTGCCGGGATTTCTCCCTGAACTCCTGGTACGATGCGGCCGTGAAGAACCCTCTCTCGAGCTTCTTGACCTTGTGGTGGAGCTTGACTATGACGAGCCTGTCGATGTCCTTGGGATCCTTGATACGCTTGGGGAAGGGCAGGCCCGCCTTCTCCAGAAGCCAATAGTAATCCTTCTCCTCGCCCCGCTCCTCGCTCCTGAGGAGGCTCCTGGTGCCGACGAGCGGCACCGCGAACTCCTCCTCTATCTGCGACAGGGGCACATATGATGTGAAGGACCTGTTGGGCACGAACAGGACGTTCTCCTTCCGGAGTCTCGCCTGATACTCCGGCGTCATCATCTCCTTGAACTTCTTCAGGGTCCAGCACTCGTCGACGACGCCGCGCAGGACCTTCCCTTCCGCGTCCCGCTGGCATTTGAAGTACCTCGAGTAGGTCTTCTCGCGGCCTTCTTGGCATATGCCAAGGGTCCTGAAACCCTCCTCGACGGCGCCATCGCACACGTCGAGGGCCGAATGCGATGCGACCATCCCGATCTTCGCCTTCTTGAGGTCGTACCCCTCGAGGGCGCTGAGGATCTTGTCTCTGGAAATCATGCTGGTACCCCCCTTCAATCCTATGTGGATGCAGCTCCGGGCCGAGTCATCGGGTTCTTGATATTTCTAACTTGAGGGGGGCGCGAACGACATCTCGTCGAGCCTTACCGCGAGCTGGGAATATGTGGGCTTGAACCCGAATCTCTCGTAGAGGGCCTTGGCCCTCGGGTAGCTCGTGTGCAGATAGGCCGTGGATGCGCGCCCGGCCAGATTCGACAGGCCGCACCTAATGAGCTCGTTGCCGATGCCCTCGCCCTGGCGCGCGGGCGTGACATATATATCATAGATGAGGCCGGCCTCACCCTCGAGCCGCGTGATGACGAAGCCCCCCTCGGTGGCGAAGACCGAGAACGACCTGTCCGAGAGCATTCCCCTGAGCCGCATGGACGCTTGGAAACCGCCCTCATCATAGTACTCCGAGAACATGCGGATGAGGTCCTTCCGTCTCTCCTTCGACAAGGGTTTGATCGAGTGATCGTAACCGCGGGGACCGTCGAGGGACATGCGCCACATGACCATGGGGTCGTAGTGCCTGACGAACCTGCCCATGTCGACGGAGAAGACCGCCCACTTCTTCCTCGCGACCGCGAGAAACTTGACCAGGCAGTCCGCGGCGACGGCCATGTCCTCGGACGACTGCGCCACGAACATACCCTGCTTCCTCGGCCCCTCGGACACTATCCTCGCCGTGTCCCCATCGTCCGTGTAGAACCCGAAGGCACACCTGTCCCCCAGGTCCATGCTGACACCCACCATGTGGGACGTGCCGCTGACATCCGGTTTCGCGCCTCTGTCATCCTGCAGCTCCTCGTCCATGGGTAGGTCGTACGTGGTGCACAGGCTGCACTTGTGATCCATGCGCGCCTCGACGGCCCGCGAGACGCTCCATCCCTGGGGCCCGAGCACGCGCGCCAAGAGTCTCTTCCTGTTGTCCGCGGCAAGGAGTCTCCCTGCACATCCGTCGGCGAGTGCTCGGCCCAGCTCCCGGGCGACGTCATCGGACAGCTTGAGCCCTCTCGGGGAGTGCTTCATGAAACCCCGGGAGACCCCTTCCCTGATGGGGACGAGTTCGACCGAGACGGCTCCTTCGGGGCCCTTGGCGAGGACCACCTTGGACCTCCCTGCCCGAAGACCATCCTCGGCTGACAAGAGTCCACCCCTCGCTCAGAAGAAGTAGAAGCCCACGCCAGACTCTTTGGAGCACTTGCCTAGCGCCTCGAGCCTGGTCAGGGTGCCCTCGATCCTGCGGACTATCATCTTACCCTCAGCAGGGGTCTTCGCTCTCAGGACCTTGACCTCCTCGAGCAGCTTCTCGGCATCCTTGGGCGTCAGCACGGTCTTCTTCTCGCCGAGATCTTCCACCTTCGCGAGGATCGTGAGGCCGTACTTCTTGGCGAGGCCGGGCACGGGAGAGCCTGACGGGCCGAAGTTGCCCACGCACCCCTTCTTGTTGTCCCACGACAGGCCGCAGTTCGCGCATGTGGCGTACATGACGTCGAACTCTACAAGGTCCCACTCCGTCACGGAGTTCGCCTTGTTCGCAGCCGCGAGCACGTCCTTCTTGCGGTCCGCCGGGACCTTATCGACGAGGATCCAGTTCGTCTTGACATCGTTCACGAACGGGCCGAGGGTCTTGCGGTCCTCTTGGTCCTTGATCTTCTCCAGGAACAGCTCGTCGCCCTCCGGTTCTTGTCGCGACTTCTTGAGGATCGTATCCAGCTTCTCCTTGCCAAGCTTCGCCGAGGCGGCCTTCAGGTCCACGACCTTGTCCACCTCGACCAGGCCCGCCCAGGCGGACGGGTCGTCCACGTACACCTTGGCCAGCGTGAGCTTCTTCGTCTTGCAGAGCGCCTTGTCAGTTTCCAGTTCCGTAATAGCCATGTTGAGACCCATGGGGTCACCATCCGACAGGCGGTTGACACAGTCCGTGGAGTAATAGTTTTCGCATGCATATTGTCCAAAGACGAACGGAACGGACCGCAAACGATATATCGAGAGGGGACGGCGGAGACAGAGCGTTAATCTACATGTGGGACCTCATGGATTCCAGGTCCGTTACCTGGGATGTTGTGGGCGGGCCCGCACGGCGGAGGAGGGAAGAGCATGACGATGGCGAGCATGAGTGTCTTGTCCAGGAGCGACAAGGAGAATGTGCACGGGACGGCGCTCCGCATACTGAGCGAGACGGGCGTCAGGGTCGAGAGCGATGATGTGCTCGGCATCCTGGCCAGTGCGGGGGCGAAGGTCGATGCCGGCGCCCAGAGGGCTTGGCTCGAAGAGGGCATGGTCGCAGAGGCGCTCAGGACCGCACCTAAGAAGGTCCGGATATGCTCCAGAGGCGGGAAGGACCACGTCGTGCCCGAGGAGGGCGTGCAGCTCATATCGACCGACGGCCAACCGCCGGCGGTCTTGGACCTCGAGAGGGGAGTCAAGAGACCATCGAAGCTGACCGACTTCAAGGATCTCATCACGCTCGCGGACGCGTTGCCCGAGGTCGATTTCGTGTGGCCACCAGTCGTTGCCACGGACATGCCCTCGGACAAGTCATCATATTACGAGTTCCTCGTGGCCGTCGCGAACTCGTCAAAACACATCCAGCACGGGGCCGCCTCCTCGGACGAGGCCCGGTTCCAGATAGATGTATGCTCCGCGATCCTGGGCTCCCAGGATGAGCTGAGGAAGAGACCTATCTTCTCGGACGTGTGCACGCCCATCTCACCTCTCCGGTACGACCGCGGTGAGGCCGAGGCGCTCGTCGAGCTCGCAAGGGCGGGCGTGCCCGTCGTGCACCTATCCATGGCGATCGCGGGGTCCGTCACTCCCGTGACTGTCGCCGGCTCCCTCGCGGTCATCGCCGCGGAGAACCTCTGCGGCATCGCGATGTCCCAGGCCGCGAGCCCGGGCGCACCATGCATATACTCGTCGTTCTCTGGCGTCACGGACCTCAAGTCCGGGGTGTTCCTATGTGGCACGCCCGAAGGCATCCTGATGGACTCGGCCGCCATCGAGATGGCGCACCACTACGGCCTCCCCTGCTGCGCGGGAGGGCCGTCGAACTCGTCGAGGTCCCTGTCGTCCGAGGCGGGATATCAGACCGGCATGACCGCGCTCGCGTCTCTTCTGACTGGCTCCGACCTCATGGTCGGCCTGGGAGGTCTCGACCGGGCGGCCATGATGTCCCCGGAGAAGTTGGTCATGGACTGCGAGGCTTTGCGCTGGTTGAGGAGGCTCAGGCAGGGCATCGCGATCGACGATGACCGGTTCGGGCTGGATGCGATCAAGAGGCAGGGCCCTGGAGGCACGTTCCTATCCGACCCGCACACGCTGAGGCACATGAGGAAGGACCTCATGATACCACAGGTCACAGGCTATCACTCGCTCGAGCAGCCCGACCCGGTGAGCGATGAGATGATCGCCTTCGCCAAGAGAAGGGTCAAGGAGATCCTGGCATCTCACAAGCCTCTCCTACTGGACAAGCAGACCGCCGAGAAGGTCGGCGAAGTCGCGAGACGGTACGGGATACTCGGCAAGGACGGCTCACAGATGTTCGAGCACGCCTGAACGCTCACACGCGCCTCTTGAAGAGTCTCTCCAGGTCGACTGGGGAGAGCACGATCATGGTCGGCCTGCCGTGCTCACAAGTGTACGGGCTCTCGGTCCTGAGAAGGTCCGAGACCAGCTGCCTCATCTGCGCGTTCGAGAGGGTCTCACCAGCCCTGATCGCAGTGTGACATGCGACCCTCCAGATGATGTCGAGCCCGAGCCTCCTGTGGGACGGCATCTGGGCCAGTTCCCCGAGTATGTTCCTGAGTGCTGCCTCGCCCTGCGCGACCCCGAGGACCGTCGGGATGGACCTGAGAGAGTACGAGTCCCCCCCGAACGGCTCCGCGGCGAACCCGGCCCTCTCGACGAGCTCCCTGTTCTCCTCGAGGACCTTCACCTCCGACGGCGTGAGCCGCAGCACGATGGGCGTCAGCAGTCTCTGCGAGACCTCCTTGCCGGATCTCATGGCAGACAGCACACCCTCGTACACGACGCGTTCGGAGGCCGCGTGCTGGTCGATGAGCAGAAGGTTCCCGCGTGACTCTGCGAGGATGTATGTGTTCATGATCTGCGCGAGCGGGACGATCGCGGACTGTCGGTCCTGGGCGGGCAGCTCCTCCACCTGCAGCACCGACTGCAGCGAGGCGACATGACCCTCTGCCTCCTCCGGAGGCCTCGGCTCGAATGACTGTGAGAACCTCGTGAGGTCGTACCTGAACGTGAGGTCTGGCTCCTTGAGTGCCGACTCGACGCACCTCAGGACGACACCGAGGACTGCTGGTTCGTCATCGAACCTCACCTCCCTCTTCGTCGGATGGACGTTGACGTCCACGACCGACGGGTCGACGAACACCCTCAGGACGCCGACAGGATACCTGTCCTTCATGAGTCTGGAACCGTACCCCTTCACGATGGACGAGACAATCCTCGGGTTCCTGACCGGCCTGTCGTTGACGAACAGGCGCAAGTCCATAGGAGATGACCGCGTGTGTTCCAGCCGACCGAAGAAGGCCTCGACGCGCACGCCGTCGCCGTCGGCCTCGCCATGAAGCATGCCCCCGGCCACCGCGTCGCCGAACGCGGCCGCCAAGGAACCGTTCATGCCTTCGGCCGAAGAATGGACCAGCTCGAGGCGGTCGTCCGACGAGAATGAGAACGAGATACCGGGCCTGCACAGCATGAAACTGACAACGACATCCCTGCAGTGCGCCAGCTCTGTGGCCCTCGACTTGACCGACTTCCTGCGCGCGGGCATGTTGCAGAACAGGTCCTCAACGACGACCTCTGTCCCCGGAGGGCAGCCCGCGGGCCGGGGCCCCTCGGACCTTCCGCCGGACACGAGTATCTCCGTGCCCTCCTGCGCTCCATGGCCCCTCGTCCGGAGGGTCACCTTGGCGACGGAGGCTATGGACGACAACGCCTCGCCCCTGAAACCGTAGGATGTGAGTCGCCTGAGGTCATCCACATCCACGATCTTGCTCGTCGCATGCCTGCCGAACGACGCGACGGCATCGCCAGGGGACATGCCGCACCCGTCGTCCCTGACGGTGATGGACCGCCGACCGCCGTCGACGACGGAGACATGGACCGAATCCGCGCCCGAGTCCAAGGAGTTCTCGACGAGCTCCTTGACCACCGATGCGGGCCTCTCGACGACCTCACCGGCGGCTATCTTGTTGACAGTGTCGTCATCGAGTACCCTTACCTTTCCCAGCTGGACCACCTGCTTTCTTCTTGAGCTCGTTCAGCTTGACATATGCATCCATGGGCGTCATGGATGCGAGGTCCACGGACCTCAACTCGTCCAGGACCGATGACGGGACCTCTTCGGACGCGGGCATCAGCAGCGACTGTTTGTGCATGCGCTTCCCGGCCTTGACCTCGAGGACGTTCTCCTCCTCTATCCTGCTCAGGACCTGCTCCGCGCGTCCTATCACCTCATGGGGCACGCCCGCGAGCTTCGCGACCTGGATGCCATAGCTCTTATTGGCCTTCCCCGGAACGACCTTCCTGAGGAACACCACCTCGGAGCCCTGCTCCTTGACGGCCATCGAGTAGTTCTTCACCCCTTCCAGGGACTCGGCGAGCTCCGTGAGCTGATGATAGTGAGTGGCGAACAGGGTCTTCGCGCCGACCTTGTTGTGGTCGTACAGATGCTCGGACACGGCCCACGCGATCGCGAGGCCGTCGAATGTGCTCGTGCCCCTGCCGACCTCATCCAGCAGGATGAGGCTCCGGTTCGTCGCGCTGTTCAGTATGTTGGCCAGCTCGGTCATCTCGACCATGAAGGTCGACTGGCCGCGCGCAAGGTCGTCGAACGCGCCCACCCGGGTGAACACGCGGTCCACGACGCCTATGCTAGCCTCGGACGCAGGGACGAACGAACCCGCCTGGGCCATGACGGTTATCTGGGCGACCTGTCGGATGTAGGTCGATTTGCCGGCCATGTTGGGGCCCGTGAGTATGATGAGCCGGTTCAGGTTCGTGTCCAGGTGCACGTCGTTCGGAACGAACGAGCCGCGGAGGAAACGCTCCACGACCGGATGCCGTGCGTCCTTGAGCAGGATGGTGTCCGACCCGTCGACCTTCGGGCGCGCGTAGTTGTGGACCACAGCAGCCTCTGCGAACGACCTCAGGACGTCCGCGGCCGCCAACGCATGAGCGGTCTCGCGGATGTCCTTGCCCGACTTCGCCACCTCCGCCCTGACCTTGATGAATGCCTCATACTCGAGCGCGCACGAGCGCTCCTGCGAGGCGAGTATGGATTGCTCCTTCTCCTTCAGTTCCGGCGTGACATATCTCTCGCCGGTCGTCAGTGTCTGCCTGCGCTCGTAGTCGTCCGGAACGCGTTTGGCGTTCGATTTCGATACCTCGATGTAGTATCCGAACACGTTGTTGAACCCGAGCTTGAGGTTCTTGATCCCAGTCCTCTCGCGCTCCTTCTCCTCGAGGGATGCGATCCACTGCCTACCCTCCCTGGCCTGGGACCTGAGCGAGTCGAGGGCATCGTCGTACCCCTCCCTGATGAGCCCGCCCTCCTTGAACGTGACCGGGGGGTCCGAGGCAATCGCCTTCTCGATCAGGGTCGCGGCGTGGCCGATGTCCTTCATCGACGAGCCGAGATCCTTAAGGAGCTCCGACCTCGCGCCGGCGAGCACGTTCCTCACATCGGGGACCGCGTCCAGAGAGTCCTTCACCGCGAGAAGGTCCCTCGCGTTCGCGCTGCCGTACATCACCTTGGATATCAGCCGCTCGAGGTCGCGTGCGCCCTTGAGCGAGGACGCGATGTCGTTCCTCGCGAGCGTGTCGGTGACGAGCTCCTCGACCGCGTCAAGGCGCCTGTCTATCTCCGCGACGTCCATGAGAGGCTCAGTGACCCACGCCTTGAGCAGGCGGGAACCCATCGGCGTGAGCGTGCGATCCAGCACCTCCACGAGCGTTCCCTCCTGCCGTCCGTCCCTGACGTTCCTCAGGACCTCCAGGTTCCTGAGCGTCGTCTGATCGAGGACGAGCTTGTCCGACGTGGAATAGTATCTGGGCATGCTGAGGAAGTCGAGGCTGCGTTTCTGTGTGGTCTCGAGGTAGCGCAGGACTGCACCCGCGCTGGACACGGCCAATGGCTTGTCCGAGAGGCCGAGGCCGTCGAGGGACTTGACCCTGAAATGCCTCTTGATGACCGACTCCGAGGCCTCCTTCACGAAAGCCATGTCGTCGAGCCGGGTCATGGCTGCTCCAGACATGGTGATCTCATCCACCAGACGGCCAGCTCCCAGGCCGTCGCCGTAAAGGACCTCCTTGGGCGACCTCTGGGAGAACTCCGTCAGGACCCTCGACTCCGAATCCTCAGGGCCAAGCTCGGTCGTGATGAACTCGCCCGTGGATATGTCCGCGAAGGAGAGGCCGAACCTGTCCCCGGACCGAGCGATGGACATGAGGTAGTTGTTCGTCCTGCTGTCGAGGACCGAGCCCTCGATGACCGTGCCCGGGGTCACTATCCTCACGACATCCCTGTCGACGAGCCCCTTCGTGTACCTGGGGTCCTGCATCTGCTCGCATATCGCGACCTTGTACCCCTTGCTCAGAAGCTTGGGGAGATAGGAATCGAGGGCGTGCCACGGGACGCCGCACAGGGGTATCCGCTCCGTCTTGCCCCTGTCCCTCGACGTGAGCGTGATCTCGAGCTCCTTCGCGCCCGTGACCGCATCCTCGCCGAACATCTCGTAGAAGTCGCCCAGACGGAAGAACAGCAGACAGTCCTTGTGCTGCTCCTTGATCCGGAAATACTGCTCCATCATCGGCGTGGCCGCTCTTCCCACTGCCTTGCTCTCCCGACGGAATGAAACGGCAGTCCGTATTTCTAGTTATTGTCCTGGGGGATGACGGGACGCAGATTCTTATTCGGGCCGTGCCATACGCTCGACGAACGGCGGTCGATGACTCTTGGTTGTCCGAGCGGATCTCTTCGTGTACACGGATGGCGCTGCCAGGGGTAACCCTGGGCCGGCCGGCTCAGGCTATGCGATGTTCGGGCCCGACGGGAGGCTCCTGGAGAAGGATGCGAGAGCGATCGGGAGGCGCACGAACAACGAGGCTGAGTACGAGGCGTTGATATGGGCGGTCCAGCGCGCCAAGGAGATCACGCGCGGGGATGTCAGGTTCCACTCCGACAGCGAGCTCATGGTGAGGCAGGTGAACGGCGTGTACCAGGTGAAGAAGGAACATCTGAGGCCGTTGGTGGACGCGGTCAGGTCGGAGGCGTCGGTCTTCCGCAGTTTCAAGCTGATGTACGTCCCGAGGGAGAACGAACGTATACAGCTCGTGGACGCTTTGGTCAACGATGCGCTTGACGCGCAAGGTTTCTAAGCCCACCGCTCCATTACAGTTCGAGGGGCGTCATGAAAGACATGGATGGGATGACACGGCTCGACGACTTCGGAGTCGTCGACACCGCAGAGAGGAGATTCAAACAGTATGTCTCAGCGGCATCGAAACTGAACCCGAAGATCAGGGCCGCTTGGTGGAAGGATACGCTCCATAGGGACCCCGCGATGCTCGAGTTCTTCAAAGCGGACGAGTACAGGGGCTCGAGGGGCAAGAGATAAAAGTGAAGTAGCCCCGGGAGGATTCGAACCTCCGTCGCAGAATCTCTCCTTGCGAGATAACGCAATCCAGAGTCCCGCATGATTGACCGCTACACTACGGGGCTTCGATGTAGATGGCGCTATTCCGGTCCCTGTATATAAGAGGTAAGGAACGGAGTCCAGGGCCCGCGACCGACCTGAGAAGCGAGCCGTGCCTCCGACAAATCTTCGCGGTCACTTATCGAGTTTCTTTATCGCGCCCATCATCTGGGAGTAGACACCGTCGATGCCCTTCGACCCGTCGATGTCCACGATGTTGCCCTTCTTCCTGAAGTGCTCGATCAGAGGCGCGGTCTGCTCCTGGTAGACCTTGAGCCTGTTCCTGACGGTCGCCTCCTTGTCGTCGTCCCTCTGGATGAGCTCGCCGCCACACTTGTCGCACACGCCTGTCTTCTTGGGCGGGTTAGACGTGACGTTGTAGACCGCATTGCACTTCTTGCATATCCTGCGGCCCACGGCGCGCTCGACCAGGGATTCGAGGTCGACCACGATGTTGAGGACGAGGTCGATGTCCGTCATCTTGTCGAGCTCCTTTGCCTGCCCCATGGTCCTGGGGAAGCCGTCGAGGAGATACCCCTTCGAGCAGTCCGGCTTGGAGACGCGGTCCTTGATGAGCTGCACGATGAGGTCGTCCGGGCCGAGCTTGCCCGTGTCCAAGTATGACTTTATCTTCGCGCCGAGAGGGGTCTGTTTCGCGACGGCCTCCCTGAGAAGGTCCCCCGTGGAGACCTGAGGCAACCCGTACTCCTTCGATAGTCTCTGTGCCTGAGTGCCCTTCCCAGCGCTGGGCGGGCCGAATATTATGAGCTTCAGCATGGTACCGGCCGAAGCATCTGCCAAGGTGTACTTATCGTTTCCTGACCTCGTCCGAAGGCATGGACCATGCGGATCCGATCCGTCGCCCGTGTGTGAAAATCATTTTATCCAGGCGGGACACTTGACCATCTGGTCCACATGAAGCGCATGGTAGTAGGCGAGCTGGAGAAGATCGTAGGCAAGGAGCGCATGTCCACGAAGACAGCGGACCGCTATGTCTACGGCTTCGACGCGTCCATACACCATGTGACCCCCGACGCCGTCGTGAAGCCCGCGAACGCCCAGGAGGTGTCGGAGATTGTGAAGCTCGCGAACAGGACCAGGACGCCCATCGTACCCAGGGGTGCGGGGACCGCGATGTGCGGCCACACGGTGCCTGTCAAGGGCGGCATCATCATCGACATGACCCACATGAACAAGATCAAGGTCATAAGCGTCGAGGACCTGTACTGCATCGTCGAGCCTGGCGTCATCTACGACAAGCTGAATGCGGAGCTCGGGAAGCGCGGGTTCTGGTTCCCAGCTACTCCCGGGAGCGGCGAGGCATGCACCATCGGCGGCATGGTCGCGACCAACGCATCCGGCATGAGGGCCATCAAATATGGCGCGACGAGGGACTACGTGCTCGGGCTCGAGGTCGTGCTGCCCACTGGAGAGATCATCCACACGGGCACACGCACGCTCAAGAACTCCTCGGGGTACCAGTTGGACAGGCTTATGGTCGGTAGCGAGGGCACCCTGGGCATCATCACCGAGATCACAATGAGATACACCGTGAAGCCGAAGGCATCTGGCATGACCGTTGCCGCCTTCAACTCGCTCAAGGACGCGGGTCAGTGCGTCTCGAACATAATCGCGAAGCCGCTCCTGCCATCGGCGATAGAGCTCATGGACTCAGTCTGCATCAAGGCCGTCAACAAATGCATGAACATCGGGCTCCCGGACTGCGAGGCCCTCTGCATGATCGAGGTCGACGGCCATCCTCTGGCGGTGGACGAGGAGATGGCCACGGTGGAGGAGATCTGCCGGAAGAGCGGGGCGGTCTCGACCGAGAAGTCCAGGGACAAGAAGAGGATAGACGAGTGGACTTACGCCAGGAAGGCCATCATGCCATCCCTCAGCAGGTACGGCGAGAAGTTCGTGTCAGTGGCGCTCGCGGACGACATGTCCGTCCCGATATCCAAGATACCTCAGGCGGTCGTGGCGTTCCAGGACATCGCGAAGAAGCACGGGGTCGTCATCGGCACATACGGCCACTCGGCCGACGGGAACCTGCACACGAAGATGCTGGTCGAGCCGTACTCGAAGGAGAGCTGGAGGGCCGGCGAGAAGGCCGTGGGGGAGATCTTCGACAAGGTCCTTGAGCTCGGCGGGACTGTCACCGGGGAGCACGGAGTCGCCATCACCAAGGCGCCTTACATGAAGATAGAGCGGGCGGACTCCATCGGGGCCATGAAGGCGATCAAGAAGGCGCTCGACCCGAAGAACATCATGAACCCTGGGAAGATGTTCGACTGGGACGGCAGCATCATCTACAAGCTGAGGTACCCGGCGTTCCTCGACGAGGGGTGCGCACAGTCCACCGAAGCCTCACAGCCAAACAATGGCAAGCAGTGACACCGCCGCGGCCATGGTCGCCAGATAGATCGGTTTGTTCCAGGCCCACACTTTTGAGCCGTCCAGAGGCGGGACCGGGACCATGTTGAAGACCGCGAGGAACGAGTTGAGGAAGAACAGGCCAGTGGCAATCGTGGAGACTATCGATGGGAAGGACTCTATCACCGCGAACGGCAGGCACACGAGCGCGACCGCGATGTTGGTCGCCGGCCCGGCGATGCTGATCTTGCCGTTCTGCTCCTTCGACACGTTGCCCGAGATGTACACCGCGCCCGGGGCAGCGAACAGGAACCCGAAGAATGACATGACCAGCGCGAGCATCAGCCCACCGTAATATGCCCTGAACTCGGCCCAGCATCCGTACCTCTTCGCCACGATCTTGTGGGCCATCTCGTGCATGAAGAAGCCCAGGACGACCGCGAGCGTGGCGAGGCCGAGCGCTCCCGGCAGGGATGCGATGTCCCCGTCCCAGAGGATCATCGTGAAGGCACCAATGAGGACAGCGACCGCGATGGCTATGTGCCTGAGCTCGATCCTCCCGAAGAACCGTTCCCTCCTCGGAGAGAGCGTGCCGTATGGACCCAGCGAGTAGCTGTACGTGTATTGAGGTTCCACGAGGGTGTAGTCTCCATCCCTGCCGATAGGCATGGCACCGGTGACCTCGAGCGCATAGAAATATCTTATGCCGGGACGCCTGGAACCAGGATGTCGAATCGTGCGACAGGCGCACACATTAATTATATGCCTCCGTCATAGCACGGCCGTCATGCATCACAGTCACGAGGTCCAGACACAGCTCTTCTGGTGCGACACATGCAACGTGCCCGTCATCGGCAGGAGCTGCGGCAAGTGCGGAGGGGACTGCAGGAGCGTGGAGCTCCTCCCGCCCGGCGAGATCAGGATCGCCCTCGAGGGGTCGAAGAGGAGGCTCAGGTTCCTCTTCCTCAGGCAGTTCGGGGTACAGCAGTTGATCCCCGAGGTCGTCCTCCTGAACAAGACCTCGGGCGAGGACCGCGCGGAAGAGGTCATCATAGACGGCAGGAGGATTGCGAATCTGTGGTACGACCTCGAAGCGCGGGACTACAGACTAACGCTCAGGCTCGACGGAGCGAGGATGCTCGCGGCCCTGGACCCCAAGAAGACCGTGGTCCTCAGCAGGGCGGACGGACACATGAAGGGGAAGCACGTGGAGCCCGATTCGATCCAATCATATGACCCCGGGATAAGGGCCGGGGACGAGGTCGTCCTCCGCATGGGAAGGTTCATCGGGTGCGGGTCGGCCAAGGTGGACGCCGCGCAGCTCCGGTCATCCGACAAGGGGATAAAGGTCAAGGACTTCGCCAGGGCTGACCCGATCGTCCCAGGGAAGAAGGCCTGGACGAGAGCCGTTGTCAGGGCGAACCAGCATTATCTCGCTGCCAAGAAGGCGAAGGCCGAGCACGAGATCAGGGAGGCGATGGAGAAGCACCCGCTGCCGCTCTCAGTCTCGTTCAGCGGGGGCAAGGACAGCCTCGTCGTCCTGGACCTGGTGAGGGCCGTGACGAACGATTTCACGACGGTGTTCGTGGACACTGGTCTCGAGCACCCGACGACACGCGAATATGTTAAGCAGTTCGCGGAGTCGCAGTGGCTGAAGCTGATGGTCGCCAAAGCCGAGGACGCCTTCGACGAGAACATGCCAGCGTTCGGCCCGCCCGCGAAGGACTTCAGATGGTGCTGCAAGGTCTGCAAGCTCGCACCCGCGGCGAAGCTTATCGAAGAGCAGTTCCCCGAGGGGACGCTCACCGTCGAGGGCAACAGGCGTCTGGAGTCGTTCTCCAGGGCGGGGATAGGGCTCATCGAGCAGAATCCGTTCGTCCCAGGGCAGGTGATCGTCAATCCGATAAGGGAGTGGACCGCCCTGGATGTGTGGATCCATATCATATCAGGGAAGCTGCCGTACAACCAACTCTACGACGAGGACATCGAGAGGGTCGGATGCTGGATGTGCCCGTCATCCCTCGCGAGCGAGAGCGCGGAGATATCGAGACTGAGCCCCGAGCTCTCACGCGCGTGGAATGCCAAGCTGGACGCGTGGGCAGAGGAGAACTCCCTCCCGAAGGAGTTCGTGACCTATGGCTTCTGGCGCTGGAAGGAGCTGCCGCCGAAGATGAAGGAGCTCGCGGACAAGCTGGGGATGAAAGTCTCGCCCAGGAGGGCTGACTCGCTCGCGCTCAAAGTCATCAAGGGCGTCAGCCCGTGCACCGCTGGAGGGTACTCAGTGGACGCGGTGATATCGCTACCCGAGGCCCGACCGTTGTCCCAGACCTCGGAGATGTTGAAGACCTTCGGGGACGTGACGCCGAACGAGGAGTTCGGGGTCGTCATCGTGAAGACGGCAAAGGGATCGGGCAAGGCGTTCGCAGGCGGCCAGGTCAGCACCGTAGCGGCCAGCCCGGAGGACGCGTTGGAACTCTTCGACGGGGTCGCGAGGGCTGTGCTCCGCGCGAACATGTGCGCCAAGTGCGGCATATGCGTAAGGACGTGTCCTGTTGGCGCGATCAAGGTCGAGGAAGGCATAGCTGTCGACGAGAAGCTCTGCACCAGGTGCGGCGCGTGCACTGAGAGTTGCGTCGTCGCGCACTACTTCGACAAGCTGGCGGACGACTTCGGCAAGCTGAGACCGAAAGGGAAGGCGGGACGACGGAAGAAGTGACCTGTGGTCACTTGTCCTGCAGGTCCTTCGCGACTTCCTTCGTCTTGTCCTTGGCCTTGACGACGCCCCTCTTGCCAAGGTCGAAGGCCTTCTTGAACACCGGTTTCGTCTCCCTCACGACGGTCTCGGTCACGTCCACGCTCTTCTCGATGACCTTGCCGGTGACATGAGCCGTCTTCGTGACGCCCTTGCCTAGCACACTCTGGCTCGGTTGCGCGCCGCATGTCGGACACATCGCCGCTCCGCCGATATCAATGCCGCATCTCGAACACTTCACCATTGTTCTCACTGGCATCCTGAACGCCCGTGACTTCCTATAAAGTTATCAACGTCCGCATACTACAGGGCACCGCAGATGGCAGACCTGTTGACTATCGTCAGCGCCGTTGCGGGGTTCGCCCCCGCCTTAGCCCTGATGTTCTTCACCTTGAAGGACTACACGTATCCAGCGGTCCAGAAACCCTTCTTCGACGATCGGAAACTGTTCTCGTTCTTCGCCCTCGGAATAGTGCTCGGCATGGTCCTGTTCGCGTTCGAGTCCTGGGGCCAGACTGTGTCGTCCGACGAGACGCTCGTACTGCTCATCCTCGGCTTCGCGGCCATGGAATGCCTGATGAAGCTCATCATCCTGAACTTCCCTCGCTTCCAGAGGAAGATCGACACCGCGTTCTATGGGCTCGCGATGGGCCTGGGCATATCCTCGACATTCACCTTCGCGACCATCTACGCGAGCGCCGCCTCCCTGGAGACCGTCACCGCGGTCGAGATGATAGCGTTCTCGCTCCTGGGCGTCCAGCTCGTGCTGCTCCACGGCGCGACGACGACGTTCATCGGCATCGGGGTCGCACGCGGAGAGGTGAACCCATACCTCGCGGAGGCGATGCTGATCCACATAGCCTACAACCTGCTCATGGTGCCGTTCTTCATGTTCGAGGTCTTCGAACCTCCCCTCAACTTCGTGGGGCTGATCGCGGCCTCGGCGGTCGTGGTGTACGCCTACGTCAAAGTGTACAGACTGTCGCTCCCGGTGCTGGTCCAGGACTCACTCAAGGGCTACACGAAGAAGGCGACGAAGGTCAAGAAGTGAGGGCTCACACGGACCTGTATGTGCCTTCCGATGTCTCGTAGATGAGGCTGTGCTCCTGCAGTCTCGCGATCATGTCCTCGGGTGATTCCCTGCCGACGAGTGATGCGATCCTCTTCATGTCATCATAGCCGAACTCGCCGTGCATCGCTGTGAGCTCAGAGGCTATCACGCGCATGCGTTCGAGCGGGTCCTTGATGGCGCGCGCGCGCTCGGCCACGCCCGCATAAGGATCCTTCGGGGACGACTTCCTGCGGGCCTTCGGCTTCGTCCCCTCCCCGAGCTGCTCGTTCGCTTCGGCGACGGCGCTCGCGAGCTCCGACGGAGAGTTGGATTCGAATAGGAACTTGGTGCGCGACAAGGTGATCTCCCTCCCGCAAGGACAGGTCGTGGTCTTGCGCTCGGCCTCGACGCCCTTTGCCTTCCCGCACTTCGGACAGATGATGACGGCGTACTTCATGGCAGTTGCACGACCCGCATTCTCAGAAGGACCTCATCTCCTTCTCGAGCATCTTGAGTTCAGGCTCCGAGATGGTGAGCGGACTGATGGGCACAAGGAGGGTGGAGTCCGTCACCGCCACCTTGTCGTTGAGGTGCTGGAGCAGCTTCAGCACCTTCTGGAAGCCGTTCTGGGATATCAGATACTCGATGCCGGAGAGGAGCACCACGCAGCTTGCGTTCTCGGTGATGAACGTCTTCATGTCGGAGTACAGGAGCGCGAGGTTCGACGGCTCCCTGGAATAGACCTTCTCCTGGTCCATCGAGAGCCACAGGAACGGGATGCCCTTGAGTGAATACCGTTCCTTGACCTTCTCAGGATACTCCCTCGTGACGCACAGGCTCGGTATGCCGTGCTTGGCGGTGTCCACGAAGATATCGAAGGCCTGGTCAGGGATCTCCTCCTTGATGAGGTAGGAGTAGCCGGACTCGAGGTTGTACTTCCTGGCCGTCTCCACCTCCTCCTTGTTCGAAGGCTTGAGGGTGTCCACGACCTCGTACGCCTGGAGGACGCAGGCGAGGTACCCCTCGCTGGCGCACTCGACCTCGTCGACCTCGAACCTCTTGTCCGTGAGCTCGGACACGATCCCGGAGAGGTAGCCTCTGGCGAAGTCGCAAGTCTTCCCCTCCTTCGCCTCGACGGACTCCTGCAGGTTCACGACCATGTCCGCATCCTCCGCGGACTCCACCGTCATCCTGCTGAGACCAGCCTCCATCCAGATCGGCTCGATGATGGCCCTGACCTCGCTGATCGACCCGCACGAGAGGCCGTAGCTCTCGACCAGGGCGCGGCCGCATCTCTGGCCGTACCGGTACAGCATCAGCTTGGCCCTGTGCTCCCCCTCGACTATCTCGAGTTCTTCCCTGAGGTGCGAGAGGGCGATGCCGGGCATGACGAAGAACGGTATCTGCCTCACTTGCCCGCCTCCAACATCTTGGTGGTGAGGCGCGAGAAGGCCGCCTCGACATTGGCACCAGTCTTGGCGCTCGTCTCAAGGACCTCGCAGCCTATGGATGATCCGAACACGCGTACATCCTCTATGTCGAACGACCGGGGAAGGTCGCTCTTGTTGGCGAGCAGGAGCACTGGCACCTCGCCCACGACCCCCCTGAAGCCGGAGATCCACGAAGCCAGCGAATCCAGGGTCGGCCTCCGGGTGAAGTCGCACACGGCCACCGCGCCCACGGCCCCCCGATAGTATGCATTGTGGAGCGACCCGTGGGTCTTCTGTCCAAGGATGTCCCATATCATGAGGTCCACGCGCGCGTCCGCCAACTCGACCGTCTTCTTCGACACCTTCGTCCCGAAGGACATGAGGTACTTGTCGTCGAAGGCATCGTAGACGAACCTGTGCACCAGGCTTGTCTTGCCGACAGCGCCGTCGCCCAGAAGACAGATCTTGAGTATGTAGTTTCTAGGGGGCATCAAGAACGAACTTCTACATGTTTCAGTACATATATAATCGTTCAGCTGGCCGAGTTCGCGCGAGATAATCACTGGCATCGACTGAGCCGCCATCCGGGCCCGATGTCGCGCGACCGTGTGTCAGTAAGTATTATTTGTATGCAAGTGCTTACTTGCATGCATGACGGGCAGGGTTCCGAGCAGAGCCGGCACGAACCGCGACACGAGGGAGCGTATACTGGACGCCGCGCTCGAGCTGTTCGGCACCAAGGGCTTCGTCGCGACCACGACCAAGGACATCGCCAAGAGGGCCGGAGTCAACGAGGTGACCGTCTTCAGGATATTCCGGTCGAAGCAGGGCTTGTACACGTCCATGTTCGCCGAGAGGTCCCTCGTCCCGTCAATCATGAGGTCGGTCGAATTCGACACGGAAGCGCCCCTCGACGAGATGATGTTCCAGAACGTCTCGACCGTGCTGGGCATACTCAAGACCAACAGGCACATCTTCATGATCATGTTGAGCGACGCCTGGAGGCTGCCGAAGGCCAGGAAGGTCCTCGGGGAAGTGCCGATGCAGAGGGCGATCGACTTCCTCGCCTCGATGCTGGAGAAGCAGATGGACGCCGGCAGGTTGAGACGGATCGAGCCTGAACTGGCGGCGAGGTCGATGATCGGCATGGTGCAGGCGTACTTCCTCACGACCTATCTGCTCCAGGGGTCCGCGGACGACCCCGAGAGGGACGAGCGGTTCGTGAGAGGCTTCGTGTCGATATTCCTTGACGGGCTCAGGCCAGCAGGGGAAGGTGGAAGCGCATGAAGAACAAAGGCGGCGCAGCGGGCGACAAGCCCGGATTCGAGGACGGAGAGGGCTCCGTGGTCGCGGAGAAGCTCAGGAAGGAGTTCGATGGGCTAGTCGCCGTGGACGACCTGGACCTGTCCATCCGCAGGGGCACGCTCTACGGCATGATCGGACCGAACGGTTCTGGCAAGACCACCACGATCAAGATCATGGTCGGCCGGCTGAAGCCGACCGGCGGCCGAGCGCGCGTGCTGGGCGAGGACGTGCCCATCGTCGAGAGGGTCGCGGACATCGGCTACATGCCCCAGGAGATGGCGATCTACACCGAACTCACCGTGTCGGAGAACCTCCAGCTGTTCGGCGAACTGTACTCGATGAAGCCCGGGCCCCGTGCCGAGCGGGAGGAGGAGCTCCTGTCGATGGTCGACCTGCGCGAGCGGAGGCACAGCCTCGTGTCCCAGCTCAGCGGGGGCATGAAGCACAGGGTCTCTCTGGCATGCTCGATGATACACGACCCCGAAGTGCTCTTCCTTGACGAGCCGACGGTGGGCGTGGACCCCGAGCTCAGGGTAGGCTTCTGGCAGCACTTCACCGACCTCAAGGCCAGGGGGAAGACCGTCATCATAACCACGCACTACATGGACGAGGCTGTCAGGTGCGACGTCGTCGGCATGATGAGGCAGGGGCGACTGATCGCCGAGGGGAAGCCGAAGGAGCTGATGGAGAGGACCTCGACATCGAACCTCGAGGACGCGTTCATGGAGTTCTCGTGGAGGGATGCCGCATGAAGGCCACCAGGGTGCTCGCCGTCGCGAGGAAGACGCTCAGGTCCCTCAAGCACGACAAGCGCACGGTCGGGTTCCTGGTCTTCATGCCGCTGTTCATGATCGCGATATTCGGGTACACCTTCGGGGGGAGCCTGGAGGATGTGTCGGTGTATGTCGTGAACCTGGACCCAGGTGTCGGGAACGCGTCGGCGTCCGAGGCTATCGTGGCGGAGCTCGCGGCCAGCGGCGTACTCAGGGTGGAGCAAGTCATCGGGCCCGAAGGCGACCCCGCCAGATCGGTCGAGCAGGCGCTGGCAGAGGTCGAGGCTGGGAACGCCTGGGCCGCGATAGTCTTCGAGGAGAACTTCACCGCTGATGTGCTGCGGTCGGTCGCGGATGCCGGTTCCGTGCCTACGGGCGTCCCGGGGGCCATCACCATCCATCTGGACGCGAGCAACCCGAACATCGCCCAGGCCATCATGAACGAGGTGCAGCTGACCGTGCAGGGGGTCATCGTCTCCGAGTACCACCTCCTCCCGCCGATGACCGTCTCCGAGGTGCGCGTGTACGGCGAGGACGCGGAGTTCATCGACTTCTTCGCCCCGGGCGTCATGGGCCTCGCCGCGATGATGGTCACCTTCATGCTCTCGATCATCTCGTTCGTGCACGAACGCTCGACCGGGACACTCGATCGGCTCCTGACAACACCCGTCACCGAGGGCGAGATCGTGGCGGGGTACGCCCTCGCGCTCGGTCTCGTGGGCCTGATACAATCCATCGTGATACTCGTGACCGCAGTGGCGCTGTTCCAGGTCCAGATAGAAGGCAGCCCCATGCTCGTCCTGCTCATCATATTCGTCCTCGGCGCGGGGAACCAGGGGCTAGGGTTCCTCCTGTCGTCCAACGCGAAGAACGAGTTCCAGGCCGTGCAGTTCATGCCAATGATCCTGTTCCCATCGATACTCCTCGCGGGTGTCTTCTGGCCGATCGAGGCGGTCCCGGACCTGCTGAGGCCGGTGTCATACTTCGTCCCGCTCACATACGCGGTCGAGGGATGCAGGTCGGTCATGATCAGGGGCTGGGGCCTTGGGGACGTGTGGTTCCAGCTGGCCGTGCTCGCGACCTTCGCAGTCGTGATGCTCCTGCTGAGCACATACAGCCTGAAGAAGAGGAGATGAGCATGCACCTCAAGGGCAGGGCGGTCATAGTCGCGGACGGGGTCGAGGTCACTCACCGACAGCTCGAGGCGCTCGTGGCCCTGAGGGACAAGGGCAGCATGAAGAGGGCCGCTGCGGCCCTCGGCATCTCGACCCCCGTACTGTACAAGTACGTAAAGGAGGTGGAGGCGAAGGTCGGGTCGGCGCTCATGTCCTCATCGAGCCGGGGCACCGTCCTCACAGGGGACGGGAAGGAGCTCCTCCATCGGTTCGAGGCGTCTGAGCTGAGGCTCAAGGACGAGGACGGACTCAGGGTCGCCGGCACGCTCGTCTCCGAGAGGTGCGTACTCACTGCCGCCACCGCGCTCTCCGCATCGGGTGTCACCTGCAGGGTGTGGATCTCGACCGACGAGGAGAACCTGCGCATGATGGACGAGGGGAGGCTGGACTGCGTCGTGCTCGACGACGCGCTGTACGCCATGGAGCGCACGGACATGTTCGAGGGGACGGAGATCGGGACCGACGTTCTCCTGCACCGGTCATGCGGCCCGGACTATGCCCGGCTCGCCTTCGGGGCCCAGCGGCTCGCGTTCAGGCACCTGGAGCAGAAGGGCGTCGAGCACAGGGTCGCGTGCACGGTCTTCGAGCCCGCGGTCCTCGACACGACGGACCTGAGCTACTTCGTGAACAGGAGCCTCGTGCGAAGGGGGGTCGTGAGGGCTTCCGGGGCCAGGGAGCAGAAGTGGTCCGCGCACTCGGTCATGGCCGTCCCGTGCTCTAGGAGCACGGAGGTCGATGGGTTCATGGAGGAGGCCAGGAAGGCGGGGCTTTATCCTAAAGGGTAACGCTTAACCCATTGTAGCAAAACCCTCTTATACGCTCGGGGCGGTCCCCTGTCCGGTGAGTGTTTTGGCGGAAGCCAAGGAACCTAATCCGGAATTCACGAGAAAAGTGGTAGAGGCCGGGGGCAAGACGGTCAACCTGTGCTTCCAGTGCGGAACCTGCACTGGCAGCTGCCCATCGGGGAGGCAGACGGCCTTCCGGGTGAGGAAGCTCGTCAGGCGTGCTCAGCTGGGGTTCGAGGAGGACGTGCTGCCCTCGGACGACCTGTGGCTTTGCACGACATGCTTCACGTGCTACGAGAGGTGCCCGAGGGGCGTCGAGATCGTCGACATCATCATGGCCCTCAGGAACATGGCCGTCAGGAAGGGATACATGGCCGAGCCGCACAGGAAGGTCGCGGAGCTCATCTCCAAGACAGGCCACCTGGTGTCCCTCAGGGACGAGGACAAGGCGCTCAGGGGAAGGCTCGGGCTGCAGAACACGCCGCCGACGGTCTTCTCGGACCCGAAGGCGCTCGAGCAGGTCAAGAAGATCGGAGAGATATGCGGCTTCGACAAGCTGATCGCAGGAGGCAAGTGAGATGGCGAAGTACGGATTCTTCCTGGGGTGCATCATGCCCCTCAGGTACCCAGGGATCGAGAGCTCGACCAGGGAGGTCATGGACGCCCTCGGTGTCGAGCTCGTGGACATGCAGGGAGCTAGCTGCTGCCCCGCGCCGGGCGTCATGAGGTCTTTCGACCAGACGTACTGGATGTCGGTGGCCGCGAGGAACCTCGTGATCGCTCAGAAGATGGGCGTCGACGTTCTCACGATATGCAACGGGTGCTTCGACACGCTGTTCGAGGTCGCCCACAAGCTCAACCACGACCCGGAGATGAGGAAGAAGGTCAACAAGATCCTCAAGGAGGCGGGCGTGGACGAGTACCAGGGCAACGTCAACGTCCGGCACTTCGTCGAGCTCCTCTACAAGGACGTCGGGGTCGAGGCCGTGAGGGCCAAGGCCAAGTCGGGCAAGGGGATGAAGGCCGCCGTGCACTATGGCTGCCACTTCCTGAAGCCGAGCAACATCAAGAAGATCGACGACGCCGAGAGACCGCACATATTCGACGACATCGTCGAGGCGGCCGGCGTGACGAGCGTGCCGTTCAAGGACAAGGGGACGTGCTGCGGCGCTGGCGGAGGCGTCAGGGCGAGGACGCCCGATGTGGCGCTCAAGATGACCAAGGAGAACCTGATGAACATGCAGGCCGCGGGCGCCGAGGTCATCGTGGACTGCTGCCCATTCTGTCACCTGCAGTACGACGCCGGCCAGGCGCAGCTCAAGGAGTTCGGCATACCTGTTCTGCACCTGTCCCAGCTGCTCGGGATGGCGTTCGGGCTCGACAAGGCGAAGCTCGGGCTAGAGGTCCACCAGACCAAGGTGAACCTGTAAACCATATGGGGTGTCCGGACATGCACAACGCGAACCTCGTGGTGATAACCGAGGTGAGGAACGTGCCCCCGGACATCCGACCGTTTGTTTCTTTCAGGGCGGATGTCGAGGAGAGGACGATCACTGACGACGAGCTGGTCGCGATCCTGGTCATAGACACGACCACGAGCTACATACCCGTGTTCCTCAAGGACCCGCCGTCCATGAAGGACCTCGAGGAGACGCTCGCCAAGCAGGACGCGAAGCTCACATCGGAGGCGAAGGCGGCCCTCTCCAGGCACATCAAGATGAGCTGAAAGGTTCATTACTGACCACGCGATACAGATGCCGCCCAAGGAGCGGACCGATATGGCGCGGACGATGTTCAAGTGCTTCATGTGTGGCAAGGTGTACAAGGACGAGGAGAGCGCGGTCAAGTGCCACAACGCGCCCATCCAGCGCATCACGGAGAACGAGAGGGCGTCGAAGCCCAGGTTCCTGGGCAACTGACCCGTGTGTTTTTCCGCCTGATAGGGGAGGACGAGGCATGTCACTACAGGAGCTGCACAGAGAGGTGGACAAGAAGTGGAGCGCGCACCTGGCCGAGACCAGGAGACTGCTCAGGATCCCGAGCGTGTCGATGACCGGCGAGGGCATCGAGGAGTCGGCCCACGCGGTCGCGGACATGCTCTCGAAGCTCGGGGCCAAGCCCAAGCTCTTCAGGGGCTCCAAAGGGAGCCACCCGTTGGTGACAGGCTATCTCGACGTCGGGGCTGATAAGACCGGCATCCTGTACGGCATGTACGACGTGCAGCCCGTCGGCGACCTGGACGAGTGGGATCATCCGCCGTTCGGAGCGACCATCGTCAAGAAGAAGCCGCACGGCGAGGTGCTGGTCAACAGGGGTGCCTGCAACTCCAAGGGGGCGCTCGCGGGCATGCTGCTCGCAGTCAGGACGATGTTGGAGAAGGACGAGATGCCGCTCAACATGCACTTCGTGATAGAGGGCGAAGAGGAGTGCGGCGGCCTAAGCCTCCCCAGATACATCGTGAAGAACAAGGAGCGGCTGTCGAAGGCCGATGTCGCGTTCGGGTTCGACTACAACGAGAACTCCGAGGGCGTGCCCGTGATCTCGCTCGGGCTCAAGGGGGTCGTGTACTTCGACCTGATCGCGGAGGGGAACGCCGACACGGGCGGCCCGATGAAGGATGAGGTGCACAGCGGCGAGGCATCATGGGTCCACAACCCCGCGTGGAGGCTCGTGCAGGCCCTTTCGACGCTCGTGGACACGGACCAGCGGCCCACGGTCGACGGGCTCTGGGACGATATCAGGGACCCGGACGAGGACGACCGCGAGCTGATCAGGAATGTGGCTCCCAGGTTCGACTCCGAGGCGTACCTCGACGACCTAGGGGTCGCGAGGTTCAAGGGCGAGGGGACTATGGAGGAGATGATCACGAAGTACCTCTTCGAGCCGACGCTGAACATCGACGGGCTCATATCCGGGTACACTGACCGGGGCACGAAGACGGTCATCCCCAAGAGCGCGATGGCGAAGATCGATATCAGGACCGTGCCCGACATGACCATCGAAGGGACCAGGGCCAAGGTCATGGCTCACCTCCGCAGGAGGGGCTTCACGGACATAAGGATGCGGACCTACGAGGACTACCCGTGGTCGAAGGTGTCGCCCCGCGAGACCATCTCCAAGGCCTGCGTCGAGGCGATGAGATACCACGGCAAGGAGCCGGAGGTGTGGCCGATGATGGCCGGCTCGGCCCCGTTCTACCTGTTCGACCAGGTGCTGGGCATCCCCTGGGGGGGTGTCGGCCTCGGGTTCGGCGGCAACGCCCACGCGCCGAACGAGTTCGCCGTCGTGAAGGGCATGCGCGACTTCGAGAAGAGCGTCATGACGGTCATGCAGATATTCGCGGCCCAAGGTGAGAGCGGGTCCGCGGCCCGCAAGTCCCGGCGCGCCCATTGACTCACGCGGGCATCGAACGGTTTTCGAACCGCACCGGTACGATATGCGGACACGCAGTCCCCTTTTCGAATCGGAGACAACGGCACTTCACGGATTGTTCGAAGGGCCGCGCGGCCAGCGGATCTGATGGTTGCAAGGCATCGGCACAGGCGGGCTCAGACATTGTCCGAGTTTGAGCAATGCTCGGCCATGCGTCGACCCAGCCAGCATGCGCAAACTCACATGATTTATATAGCATGAAGTTCCATGCCCGGCCCGTATGGGGCCGGAGGAGCGACAATCGGCCATTCAATTGAGTACAGGGGAATGACGGATATGAGTCTGGGGATATCAAAAAGTGCGCTAGTGCTCTTTATTGCGACTGCCTTCCTGTTCACGGCCGTCCCACTGACTACGGACACACCTTCGCCTGTCGGCGAGGCAGAGGCGGCGGTCGGGGATGGCTATGTGAGAGTTGGATACATGAACATGGAGATTTCGTTCTGGAACCCTCTGACCATCAACATGGTCGAGGACTACGTGGCCTGCTACCTGATGTACAGCGCCCTGTGGACCTATGATGAGAACTGGTCCGGACCCGTGGGCGACCTCGCCCTGGAGTGGGACCAGGATGTGATGGCCGACGGTTCGATGGAGACCTATGTCCGGATAACTGACAACGCCTACTTCAGGAACATACAGGACATCGATGACACGAGCCATCAACTCACCGCCTACGATGTCGCGTGGACGTTCAACTTGATTTCCAACTATACGGGCTACACCTTCGACTGGTACCTGAGGGACATAGACCACATCGAGGTGCTCAGCGACACAGAGCTCATCATCAACACGACCTATCAGAAGGCCACCCTGATCGATGACCTGTCCGGAGTGCCGATCCTGTGCGAGGACTACTGGAGCCAACTCGGCTCGCCGGTGGCGAAGGCCATGCCCCCCGAGGACCAGTTCGGGACGGGGCCGTTCGTGTTCGAAGACTTCTTGGCGAACAGCTGGTACGCGTTCAAGA